>NZ_LZJX01000063.1:0-90932 GCF_001667595.1 Mycobacterium sp. E2989
TTCACGCAGGAGCTCTCCGAACGGAGCGAACGTCGAATGTTCGAGTTCGCCGGTCAAAGCGCGTACAACGCCGGCAGGTTAACGACGATCGCCTCCTGGCTACTCCGGGCAATGACTAACTCTGCCGGCGTGTTCGGGTCGGGATTCTCCTCACGATGCGGCAGATGCGGTGGGACGAACACGTAATCGCCTGGGTCAGTCCGGATCCGAACCTCACCCTCGCCATCGAAGAAAACAAACTCTGGGTGCCCGCTACGGACGTAGATCATCGTCTCAGAATCACCGTGGTGATGGTCGGCCGAGACGCTGCCGGGCGAAGCGACGGTCTCTCCCATCCACAGCTTCTGGCTGCCGACTGTGGATCCACTCAACGCAGCGAAGCGCCGCATGCCGTCGGTTTGCGCCGTGGTCGCATCGAGTTCGGTTGATTTGACGTGGCGCACGCGATTTTGTGGCACGCGATGCGTGGGATCGGGTGCGAGATCGGGATGGAATCCGTCGAGGCCGGCCATGGACCTTAGCCTAGACCTGTACCGGGTCCAACAGGGGTCCGTCGGGGACGAATTCAGGAGAACCATCGATCATCTCAAGTCAGCGCAGATACATCTGCGGAGAGTAGCTTCCTCATCAACCCTCGCCGGTCAGCCGTTGACCGCCTGCTCGCGCGCCCACCGGTAGTCGGCCTTGCCCGACGGGCTGCGCTCGATCGCCGCGCGGAACACGATCGCCTTGGGAAGCTTGTAGCGAGCCAACGATTGCCCGGCGTGGGCGACCAACTCCTCGGCGCTCGCACGAGCGCCCTCGGCCAGCGCGACGACGGCGACGACCTCCTGGCCCCACCGCTCGCTGGGCCGTCCGGCGACCACCACGTCGGCCACCGCAGGGTGTGACGCGATCGCGGTCTCGACCTCCTCGACGAAGATCTTCTCGCCGCCCGAGTTGATGGTCACCGAATCGCGGCCGAGCAGTTCGATCTTGCCATCGGGATGGTGGCGTGCCCGGTCGCCGGGGATCGCATATCGCACCCCGTCGATGACGGGAAATGTCTTGGCGGTCTTGGCCGCATCGCCCTTGTAGCCCAGTGGGACGTAACCGCGTTGCGCCAGCCAGCCCATGCCGTCGTGGCCCGGCTCCAGGATGGTCGTCAGATCCTCGGCCGCCACGAACGTGTCCGGGCCGGCGTTGAAGATGCCCGTCGACACCGCCCCGGAAGTGGACATGTGGTGCATCTGCGCGCCGGTCTCCGAGGACCCGACACCGTCGACCACGATCGCGTTCGGCAGGACTTCGATCAACCGTTGCTTGACGAACGGGGTGAGCAACGCGCCCCCGTTGGCCACCACGGCCAGCGACGACACGTCCGCGATCCCCTTCTCGATGGCGGCGACCAACGGGCGGGCCATCGCGTCACCGACCACCGTCACCGCGCTCACGCGCTCGCGCTCGATGGTGCGGATCACCTCGTCGGCGTCGAGACGATCGACGACCGACGGGAAGACGACGGACTGCCCGGTCGTGATCGCCGTCATCACGCTCCACTGCGCGGCGCCGTGCATCAGCGGCGGCAGGATCATCAACTTGGTACCGGGGCCCGCGAGCACACCGGCCGCGATCTCCTCGACCGACCCGAACGGCTCTCCGGTCATCAGGTTGCGCCCGCCGAAGGAAGTCATGAAGATGTCGTGCTGTCGCCACAGCACGCCTTTGGGCATTCCCGTCGTGCCGCCGGTGTACAGGACGTAGAGGTCGTCCGGTGAATGCTGCACCGGTGGTGGCTCGGGTGCGCACGAAGCGAGGACGCTCTCGTAATCCACTGCGCCGTAGATCAAGTCGTTGCCGGAGTCGTCCGCAATCTGTATCAGCACCCGCAGCTGTGGGAGTTCAGGCAGGATCTCGGCCACCCGCGGCGCGAATGCGGCGTGGTAGATCAGCGCGGTTGCCCCCGAATCCGCCAACAGATACTGCAGCTCGCTCTTGACGTAGCGGTAGTTGACGTTGAACGGCGCGACTCGGGCTCCGAACGTGCCCAGCAGCGCCTCGACGAATTCGTTTCCGTTGTAGGCGTAGACACCCAGTAGGTCCTGGCCCGTCTCATGGCCGGGGAGAGCGTTGCGTTCGGTGTGGCAACCGAGGCCGCGGGAATGCAGGTATGCGGCGAGGCGGCGCGACCGCTCGATCACCTGTGAATAGCTGTATCGCCGTTCGCCCTGGATCAGCAACTCCCGGTCGGGAATCGCTGCCGCAACGGCCGCCGCTACGGCGGGAACCGTGAATTGTGTTGCTGTGTTGGACATCAGGCCTCTCAGGACTGGTGCGGGAGCAGTCGGACCATCAGGCCGTTGGCTTCGGTCAGCAGCGTGCCGTCCGCGGTCGTCATCGTAGCTGAGATGAAGATCTTCCTGCCGTCGATGTCGGTGATGCGGCCGGCTGCCGTCAGCGGCTCGTCGATCGGGGTGATGTTTCGGTAGTCGACATGCAGATAGGCCGTCCGGGTGGGCGGCGTGCCGGCGGTGGAGACCACCATGCCGAGCAGCCAGTCGTAGAAGAGGGGGATCATGCCGCCGTGCACGGCATTGTTCCCGCCCACATGCGATCGGGTGAAGTGCCCTGACATCGTGACGCCGTTCGGCCCCGACTCGGTGATGGTCCACGGCGGCATCAGGGGGTGGCCCAGGCCGGGCAGTTCGAGGACGCGGCCGGCCGGCGCCATGCCTTCGGGCACCTGATGGCCGTCGAGTAACGCACAGGCGTTCTCGATGTGCCCCGCGGCGGCGGTCCACGCCGAACCGTCCGGATTACTGGCGACGGTCAGATCCTGCAGGCGGCGCAGCGCGGCGACGAATCGGCCCAGGCCGGGCGGCGCGTGGTCGGCCGGCCTGATGTCGGGGAATCCGCCGCGGACTCCGGGCGCGGTGTCGGTCATTTCCGGGCCCACGTTCGGAGCAACTCGTCGGTGCTGGTGATGGTCGCGAGCAGCGACAGGGTGTTGGTGATGATGGCCTCTCCATATTCAGTGGGTATGCGGAGCCTCCGATTGCCTGATACTAAGTCCGTTACAGTATAGATTTCAGCAGTCCGGTCCGCGCACGGCAAGGAGTGAAATGACACAGGCGGCTGTCGTCACCCTCGACGTGGCGGTTTCCACGGCGGGTGCCGCCCCGAAGACGGTCCCACCCCTGGCGGGCACCGACAACTTCGCGCCGATGGTGCTGGGCGGGGCGGCGGCATGCCGAAGCTGACGCAAGGCTTTGACCTCGCCAGGGACGCGACCCGTGAGCTCGGTATGCTGCTACCCCGCACGGTGGCCGGGCTGAGCGAATCGACCGGCTGGGCGCCCGTGTCCCCACGCGGTGTGCGCCAGTTCGGCGAGGTGCTGCTGGATGAGCTTGTGCTGAGTGGCTTTTCACTGATCGGCGGGCAACCGGCGGCGATGCGGCCGCTGGGGGGCTGCGCGGCCGCCGCAGAGGAGTTGTCCGCCCTGGGCATCGACCGCGCGCACGGGGACCCGCCGCCGTTGCGCCCGAGTTCGGTGCGGCGGCGCCGCATCGGCAATCTCGCCTACGAGCGGATGAAGTTCGAGCACGATCCGGGGTTGCCGAACACGCTGCGAGCCGAGGGCCTGGGCGGGCCCGCGCGTGCGGTGGTGCACCTGTGCCGGCACACCGATGGCCCCAGACCGTGGCTCATCTGGGTGCACGGCGCGGGTCAGGGCGGCACGGAAGACCTGCTGCTGACCCGCATCGGCCGAATCCACCACCAGTTGGGGTTCAACGTCGCACTGCCGGTGCAGCCCGGTCACGGTTGCCGGCGCCGGGAATGGCCGGCCTACCCGGATATGGACCCCTTGGGCAACGTCGCCGGCATGATGCGCTCGGTGTCGGAGATCCGGGCGGTGGTGCGCTGGGTGCAGCCACAGGCGAGTGCCGTTGTGGTGGCCGGTATTTCGATGGGAACTCCGGTCGCCGCGCTGATCTCGCACCTGGAGCGGCAGATCGATGCGGTCGCGCTATACACGCCGATCCTCGGTCTCAACGCGATGATCGCCAGGCACCTGGGCCGTGGGGGATCGTCGCGGGACGGATTCCGGGAGCTGTTGGCGTCCCCGGAGGTGGCGAAGCTGACCTCGGTGATCGATCCGCTGCAGGTCGACCCGGCGCCGGCGCCGGACCGGCGACTCATCGTCGGCGCCTGGCACGACCGGATGGCCATGCGCGAGCCCGCGGTCGCGTTGCAGCAGCGCTGGGGTGGCGAGCTGTACTGGTATGACGGCAGCCACGTCGGACACATCTTCTCCCGGCGGGTGCAGCGGGTGACCGACCGATTCCTGCGCGGCGTGGTCGGCTGATGGCGGCCACGCGCACGGCCCGCGAGGTGGTGGAACTCTACAACCTGGTGGTCTGGAACCGGCACGATCTGGCCCTGGCCGAGGAGTTGTTCGCGGACAACGTGATCCGGCACGAGGTGGGCGAGGCGCACACGCTCACCCGCGAGCAGGCGGTCACCCGGATCAAGGACGTCTGGGCGTTGTTCGACGAGCTGCGCTTCGACCTGAACGTCGTCGCGGCCGGTGACGACGGCGAGCACGTCGCGATCGTCTACGACTCGTCGATGACCACCAAGGACGGTGCCCAAACCAACGTCGGCAGCATCGAGGTGTTCCGCGTCGTCGACGGGCAGATCACCGAAGTCTGGAATTGCGGCTACCGGCAAGGAGTTTGGAGTTGAGCGAGCGCACCCTGGATGAATTGGGCTACTACCTGCTGGCCGGCGCCGGCGGGGAGGGGCCGGCGACGCTGGTCGACGAGGCCCGCCGCGGCGAGGAGCTGGGCATGGGGACCGCGTTCATCTCCGAGCGGTGGAACGTCAAGGAGGCGTCGAGCCTCGTCGGGGCCGCCTGCGCCGTCACGACCAGGATGCAGATCGCCACCGCGGCAACCAATCACAACACCCGCCACCCGTTGATCACCGGGTCGTGGGCCACCACCATGCACCGGCTCTCCGGCGGGCGCTTCACGCTGGGTATCGGCCGCGGCACCGCGGCGATCTACGGGGCGTTCGGCATTCCGGCGGTCACCACCGCGCAGATGGAGGACTGGGCCCAGGTCATGCGCCGGCTGTGGCACGGCGAGCTGATCTTCAACCATGACGGCCCGATGGGCAAGTACCCGATCCTGTTCCTCGATCCGGACTTCAACGAGGACATCCGGTTGGCGCTGGTGGCCTTCGGGCCGAACACGCTGGCGCTCGGCGGCCGGGTGTTCGACGACGTCATCCTGCACACCTACTTCACCCCGGAAACGCTGCAGCGCTGCGTCAAGACCGTCAAGTCCGCCGCCGAAAAGGCCGGCCGCGATCCGGACAGCGTGCGGGTCTGGTCGTGTTTCGCTACGGTCGGTGACCACCTTCCCGAGGAGTTGCGGCTGAAGAAGACGGTCGCGCGCCTGGCCACCTACCTGCAGGGTTACGGCGACCTGATGGTGCGGACCAACAACTGGGATCCCGCTGTGCTGCAACGCTTCCGGGAAGATCCCGTGGTGACGTCGATCGCCGG
This sequence comes from Mycobacterium sp. E2989, assembly GCF_001667595.1. Classification (NCBI taxonomy): domain Bacteria; kingdom Bacillati; phylum Actinomycetota; class Actinomycetes; order Mycobacteriales; family Mycobacteriaceae; genus Mycobacterium; species Mycobacterium sp. E2989. The sequence goes on from NZ_LZJX01000063.1 coordinate 5,552, forward strand.
CGGGATCGACCACAAGGCCACCGCGGAGCAGATCGAGCACATCGCGACGTTGATCCCCGACGAGTGGCTCGAGCCGTCGGCCACCGGGTCGGCCGGCCAATGCGCGGACCGCGTCCGCAAGGAGTTCGACTACGGCGCCGACGCGGTGATCATGCACGGCGCCACCCCGGACGAACTGGAGCCGGTGATCGCGGCGTACCGGGCGGGGGAGTAGCGCCGGTCAGGGCATGATGACGGTCCGACTGACCGGCTCCGCGGCGGCCTGCCGGCTGGACAGTCCACGAAGCAGCGCACCGAGTAAGGCATCGCGGGTCTCCCGGGGATCGATGAGTTCGTCGAATCCCAGATGTTCGGCCGAGCGATAGGACGCCTGCAGCTCGGCGTCACGCAGCTTCGCGGTGATGTCCTCACCGGCATGCGTCGCCCGGCCCAGCGCCGCCGCGCTCATGGCGCCCATGGTCGCGCCGGGGTAGGCGAAGGTCGCGCTCTGGTGATCGAAACCCAACAGCGACATGACCATCGAGCCGAATCCGTAGGCCTTGCGCAAGGTGAGATGCAGCTTGACCGTGGTGGCCGCGGTCTGGGCGGCGAACATCCGCGCGCCGGCGCGCAGCACCCCGCTGCGTTCGGAGCGGCTGCCGGGCAGCATGCCCGGGTTGTCGGCAAGGAAGACGATGGGTAGGTGGAACGAGTCGGCCACCAAGATGAAATGCGCCGCCTTGTCCGCGGCGTCGGCGTCGATCGAGCCGGCGATCACCTGGGGCTGGTTGGCCACCACCGCGACCGGATGCCCGCCCAGATGCGCCAGCGCGCAGATGATCGCCTTGCCGTACTGTGGCTGCACCTCGAACCAGTCGGGCCGGTCGAAGATCACGTCGAGGACGGCGCGCATGTCGTACACGCGGCGGTTGTCGCGCGAGACGATGTCGAGCAGTTCGGGCGTCGCGCGTGGCTCGCTGTCCTGGTCCGGCGGTAGCGGCGCAGGGTACGACCACGCGCTGCGCGGGAAATACGACAGGTACCGCCGGATGTCGGCGATCACCGCTTCGTCGTCGTCGGCGACGTTGTGGATCACCCCGCTCGGCAAGGCGGTGACGGGTCCGCCGAGGTCCTCCTTCGAGATCTCTTCTCCGGTGGACTCTTTGACGACCGGCGGTCCGGCGGTGAAGATCGCGCCCTGGGCGCTCATGATCCGGAAGTCGCAGACCGGGGCGACGAGCGCGCCATGCCCGGCAGACGGGCCGAGCACGGCGGCGACGGTCGGCACCCGGCCCGAGCACTGCGCCTGGGCGAGCAGATCGGTGGGGGTGCGGCCGTAGTGTCCGCCGCCGGGACGGAAGCCGGCGCCTTCCAGCAGCATCACCAACGGAATCCTGTCGCGCAGTGCGAGTTCGGCGATGCGGTAGCGCTTGGAGTTGCCACCGGGCCCGATGCTGCCGGCCATCGTGGTGAAGTCCTCGGCGCCCAGCATCACCGGCGAGCCGTTGATCAAGCCGGAACCGACGACGATCCCGTCCGCGGCCACCTGGCCCCCGACCAGGGTGCCGATCTCGCGGAACGTCCCCGGGTCGAGGAGGCGCTCGATGCGCGCGCGGGCGTCGAGCTTGCCCTTGCCGCGGTGCTTGTCGAGCCGCTCAGGTCCGCCCATGTCCCGTGCGTGCTGACGGCGCCGCCCGAGGTCGTCGAGCGTTTCTCCCCAGTCCTGGGTGTTCGGCATGCCTATGTCCTACCTCATGGAGGTTCCGTCACGCGACCAGATGCGTGTGGTCACATACTGGATTGCTTACTGTAAAGTTACCCGCATGGTCGACGCCGCCCGACTCAAGGTCGACGGGGGCATCCCCAATCAACTCGCACGGGTGACCGACGCGGCCGTGGCCCTGGAACGAGAGGGCTACGACGGCGGCTGGACCGCGGAGACCAGCCATGACCCGTTCCTGCCGCTGCTGCTGGCCGCCGAGCACACGTCGCGGCTCGAACTCGGCACCAACATCGCGGTGGCTTTCGCCCGCAACCCGATGATCGTCGCGAACATCGGTTGGGATCTGCAGGCGTACTCGAAGGGCCGGTTCATCCTCGGCCTGGGCACCCAGATTCAACCGCACATCGAGAAACGCTTCAGCATGCCGTGGAGCCAACCCGCGCGCCGGATGCGCGAGTTCGTCGCCGCGCTGCACGCGATCTGGTCGGCGTGGCAGGACGGCGGCAAGCTGCGTTTCGAGGGCGACTTCTACACGCACAAGATCATGACCCCGATGTTCACGCCGGAGCCGCACCCCTACTCCGTCCCCAGGGTTTTTGTCGCGGCGGTGGGCGAGGCGATGACCGAGATGTGCGGGGAGGCCGCCGACGGTCACCTGGGGCATCCGATGGTTTCCAGGCGTTACCTCGACGAGGTCACCATGCCGGCGTTGCTGCGTGGCATGCAGCGAGCCGGCCGGCGCCGCAACGACTTCGAAGTGTGCAGCGAGGTGCTGATCGCGACCGGCGAGAACGAGGATGAGCTGACGGCAGCCACCGCTGCGGTGCGCAAGCAGATCGCCTTCTACGGGTCGACGCCCGCTTACCGCAAGGTCTTGGAGTTGCACGGTTGGGGCGAGGCGCAGACCGAACTGCACCGGCTGTCGCTCGCGGGCGAGTGGGACACGATGGGTTCGCTGGTAGACGACGAGATGCTGGCGGCCTTCGCGGTGGTCAGCCCGGCGGACGGCGTCGCCGCCGCCCTCAAGGACCGTTGCCGCGGCGTGGTCGACCGCGTGCTGCCGATCTTCTACAACGCCTCCGCGTCGTGTATCAGGTCCGCAATGAAGGAGTTTCGCGAGTGAGCACAACCACGGTAGACGAGTCCGCCAAGCTGTTGGCCGACCCCTTGGCCTACACCGACGAGCGGCGACTGCACGCGGCGCTGACTCACCTGCGCACCAGCGCACCGGTGTCCTGGGTCGAGGTGCCCAACTACCGTCCGTTTTGGGCGATCACCAAGCACGCCGACATCATGGACATCGAGCGCGAGAACGTGCTCTTCACCAACTGGCCACGGCCCGTCCTGACGACCGCCGAGGGCGACGAGATGCAGGCCGCCGCGGGCGTGCGCACCCTGATCCATCTCGACGACCCCCAGCATCGGATGGTCCGCGCGATCGGCTCCGATTGGTTCCGCCCAAAGGCGATGCGGGCGTTGAAGGTTCGCGTCGACGAGCTGGCCAAGATCTACGTCGACAAGATGATGGCCGCGAGCCCGGAATGCGATTTCGTCCAGGAGGTGGCGGTCAACTACCCGCTCTTCGTGATCATGTCGCTGCTGGGACTGCCCGAGGCCGACTTCCCCAGGATGCTCAAGCTGACCCAGGAGTTGTTCGGCAGCGACGACTCCGAATTCAAACGGGGCACCACCAACGAGGACCAGCTGCCCGCGTTGTTCGACATGTTCCAGTACTTCAACGGGGTAACCGCCGCGCGCCGCGAGCACCCAACCGAGGACTTGGCGTCCGCCATCGCCAACGCCCGCGTCGACGGGGAGCCGCTGTCCGACATCGACACGGTGTCCTACTACCTCATCGTCGCGACCGCCGGCCACGACACCACCAGCGCCACCATCTCCGGTGGGCTGCAGGCACTCATCGAGAACCCCGACCAGCTCGAGCGGTTGCGCGACAACCTCGACCTGATGCCGCTGGCCACCGAGGAGATGATCCGCTGGGTCACCCCGGTCAAGGAATTCATGCGTACCGCCACCGCGGACACCACCGTGCGCGGGGTGCCGATCGCGGCGGGTGATTCGGTGCTCCTGTCCTACGTCTCGGGCAACCGTGACGAGGATGTCTTCGTCGACCCGTTCCGCTTCGACGTCGGGCGCGACCCCAACAAGCACTTGGCGTTCGGCTACGGGGTGCACTTCTGCATGGGCGCGGCGTTGGCCCGCATGGAGGTCAACAGCTTCTTCACCGAGTTGCTGCCCAGGCTCAAATCCATTGAGCTGACCGGTGATCCGGAGTTGGTCGCTACCACGTTCGTCGGGGGCCTCAAGCATCTGCCGGTGCGTTATTCGCTGGCCTGAGCGGCCCGCTTAGCGCGTGATCGCTACACTCCGTGCGGAGGTCTCGCAATGACGCGCAGGACGATCGTCATCACGGGCGCCAGCGACGGCATCGGCGCGGCCGCGGCCCGTCGCCTCAGCCGCACCGGCGATCGGATCGTCGTGGTGGGCCGCTCGGAAACCAAGAGCGCCGCGGTGGCCGCCGAGTTGGACGCGGACTACTTTGTCGTCGACTACGCCGACCTTTCCCAGGTGCGGGCGCTGGCGGACAAATTGCGTTCGCAATACCCGCGCATCGACGTTTTGCTCAACAATGCGGGCAGGATGGCCAGCACGATCGAGCTGACGCCCGACGGCTACGAACGCACCTATCAGGTCAACTACCTGGCGCCGTTCCTGTTGACCACCCGATTGCTGGATGTGCTGCTGGAGTCCCGCGCGACGATCGTCAACACGACCAGCTCGTCGCACAAGCTGATCTTCCGTGCCACCGTCGACGACCTGGAGAACACCGCCGGCCGCAGGCCCGCCGCAGCCTACGCGTTGTCGAAGCTCGCAATCGTGTTGTTCACCAGGGAGTTACACCGGCGCTACCATGCCGGCGGCCTTTCCGTCGCGGCGGTGCATCCCGGCAATGTCAACTCCAACATCGGCATTGCCTCGGGTTCGCGATTTCTGGTGTTCATGCAGCGGTACACCCCGGCGGTGCTGTTCATTTCGAGCCCGGACCAGGGCGCCGAGCAGTTGGTGCGGCTGGCGTCGAGCACGCCCATTTCCCAGTGGACGCCCGGCGCGTACTACGCCAAGCGCAAGATCGCCAACACCAGTCGCCTGGCGGACAACCCACGATTGGCCGCCGAACTGTGGGAGCGGACGGCGTCAAGGCTGGGCTGACGCCACCCGGGGGTGATCTTCGATACCCAATAGTATCTAACCGATACTGAAGGGTATGCTGCTGCACATGTCGCCTGTCAAACCGCTGCGCACCCGCCCCACCCGCGGCGAGGTCCGCGACCGGATCCTCGATGCGGCGTCGAAGGTGTTCGCGGCCGAGGGGTTCGCCGGCGCCACCATCGACGCGATCGGGCAGGCCGCGGGCTTCACCAAGGGCGCGGTCTATTCCAACTTCGAGTCGAAGGACGAGCTGTTCCTGGCCCTGCTCGACCGCGAGTTCGAGCTGCGCGGCGAGCAGATCGCGATAGCGCTGGACCGCAGCGACGGTGACACCGCCGCGGCCGCGCGCGAGGTGAGCCGGTCGGTGCTCGACTCGGTCCGCGACCATTCCGACTACTACGTGCTGCTGGTCGAGTACTGGCTGCGCGCTCAGCGCGATCCGCAGCTTCGGGAACGCCTGATCGAGCGCCGCCGCGCCGCGGCCGACCAGGCGCTGCACATCGTCGAATCGACCGACACCGTGCCGGGCGACCGGCGGCTGACCGACATCGCCCAGCTCGTCGTCACCCTCAACCTGGGCGTCGCGATGGAGGAGGTGCTGCGTCCGGGAACCATCAACCCCGATCTGCTCGCGCAAGTGATCACCGCACTGCTGGAATCGATTCCGGTTTGAAGGCGATGAGGGAAAGCCACACCATGGATGCCAACGACGAACCGGACGACGTCGCACCGGTGATCACCGCCGCCGGATTGGGGGTCGACGGTGAGCACGGGCCACTGTTCTCGGGGGTCGACCTCGCCCTGACGCCGGGCTTTCACGCGATTCAGATGCCCGGGGGTCCGGGTCAGACAACGTTGTTGTTGACGCTCGCGGGCCGATTCAAGGCGACTTACGGCTCGTTGACCGTGCTCGGCGAGACGACGCCGCGCGCGATCCGCCGCCTGTGCGCGATCGCGGCCTTCGACGACATCGACGAACTCGAAGAGTCGGTGACCGTGGCGACCGTACTCGCCGAGCAACGCCGGTGGCTGGCGCCGTGGTACTCGCTGGTGCCGCTGCAAGCCGGCCAGGCCGAGCTGACGGAGGTCTTCGGCGACATACCGACGCCGTCCTCGGACACCTACATCGTCGAATTGTCCGACCTGGAACTGTTTTTGCTGCGCATCACGCTTGCGCTGCTGTCGAATCGTCCGATTCTGGTGGTCGGCGATCTCGAGCAGGTGCGCGACAACTCCCGGCGAGCGATCGCGGTGGATCGGCTGGGTGTGATCGCGAGAGAGCGCACCGTCGTCGTCGGAGTCACCAACCCGCTCGGCACCGACGCACCCGAGCACGAGCTTCACGATCGCCGCGTTTTGACCGGAGGAGATTGACGATGTTGGCTGGACTCGCATTCGGCTCGGAGATCAAGCGTTTCGGTCGCAGCCGTTTGACGCGCGTGGCGATCGTCGTGCTGATGTTGCTGCCGCTGGTGTACGGGGCGCTGTACCTGTGGGCGTTCTGGGACCCCTTCGGCCACACCAACAAAATGCCGGTGGCGTTGGTCAATTCCGACCGCGGTGCCGTCGTCTCCGGTGAGCAGTTCAACGCCGGCGATGAGATTGCCAAGAGCCTCACCGCGGACGGCGGGTTGGACTGGCATGTCGTAAACCTGACCGAAGCGCGCAACGGAGTCGACCACGGCAAGTACTACTTCATGGTCGAGTTGCCCTCGGACTTCAGCGCGGCGATCGCGTCGCCGGTGACGGGACAGCCGAAGAAGGCCAACCTGATCGCCGTCTACAACGACGCCAACAACTACATCTCCACCAGCATCGGCCGCACCGCCATCACTCAGGTGCTCAACGCGGTGTCCAGCCGGATCTCCGGCCAGGCCGTCAATCACATGCTGTCGGTGGTGGTTTCGTCGGGCGCGGGCATCAAGCAGGCCGCCGACGGCGCGGCCCGACTCGACGACGGTGCCGGGCAGCTGGCCGCCGGCCTCGACACGGCCCGGTCCGGCTCGGCGCGCCTCGCCGCCGGGGCCCAGCAATTGTCCGACGGAATCAACCAGGCCACCGACCCGCTGCTCACGGTGACCCGGGCCCTGTCACAGATCGGCGGCGACACGCAGCAATTGCAGCAGGGCGCGGCCGCGCTGCAGCAGGCCAACGACCAGATCGGCACCATCGCCACGGCACAGGACGGCGCCGCGGATGCGTTGTCGCCGGTGATCGACCAGCTCGCCGCGCGCCAGGATCCGTTGGCGAACAACCTGCGCGGCATCCAGGATCAGCTGCGGGGCCATCAGTTCACGCCGCAGATCCGCCAGCGTCTCACCGACGCGCAAAACGCCGCGATCGCGATGACCTCCGCCATGCGCACGCCCGGCAGCCCGCTGGGTTCGGCCCTCGACCAGGTCGGCACCAAGGGGCAGGAGCTGACGAGCAAGCTCACCCAGCTCCGTGACGGCGCCCAGCAGCTGGCCGCCGGCAACGCCGAGTTGGCAAGCGGCATGGTCAAACTCGACGACGGGGCACGCCAACTCAAGGCGGGGTCGGCCGAGCTGGCCGGCAAGCTCGGCGAGGGGGCGAGCCAGCTGCCCAACTGGACGACTCAGCAAAAGGACGCGGTCGCCGACACCATCGGCGGGCCGGTGCAGCTCGCAGCCTCGCACGAGAACGCCGCGCCCAACTTCGGCACCGGCATGGCCCCGTTCTTCCTGACGCTGGCGCTGTTCTTCGGCGCATTGGTGCTGTGGATGATTTTGCGGCCCTTGCAGAGTCGTGCGATCGCCGCGGAGGTGCTGGAAATCCGGGTGGTGCTCGCCAGCTATTTGCCTGCGGCCGCGATCGCGCTGTTCCAGGCGATCATTCTCTACTGCGTGGTCCGGTTCGCCCTCGGCATGCACGCCGTGCATCCCGTCGCGATGCTGGGGTTCATGATCCTCATCTCCGCGGCATTCGTGGCCGCCACCCAGGCGATCAACGCGCTTGTCGGCCCGGCGGTGGGACGCGTGCTGATCATGGCCCTGCTGATGCTGCAGTTGGTCAGCGCCGGCGGCATGTATCCCGTGGAGACCACGTCGCGGCCCTTCCAGGTCCTGCATCGTTTCGACCCGATGACCTACGGCGTCAACGGGCTGCGCCAGCTCATCCTCGGCGGCATCGACGGGCGGCTCTGGCAGGCGATCACCGTGCTGGTTGCGATAACGGCTGTCGCGCTGGCAATCTCATCGCTGTCCGCACGACGAGATCGCCTGTGGAACCTCAGCAGGCTGATCCCGGCGATCAAGATGTAGGCAAACGTTCCGCGTCAACGATCGACGCTGCATGATGGTGGGCAAGCTCTGCAATCGAGAGGAAGCCCATGTTAGGTGTGCATCATTCGGCGATTTGCACCTCCGATGTTGAACGGTCGCTCCGATTCTGGTGCGAAGGCCTGGGACTGAGCCAGTTGATGGATTACGACTTCGTCGGCGATTGGCCGGGACTGTTCGGGGCCGGCAGCGATCGGCTGCGATCGGTGTTTCTCGGCGATCCGCAGACATCGGGCAGCGGGTTTGTCGAACTGGTGGAGGTGGCCGGTGCCCTTGAGGCACTGCCGGATTCGACCGCGTTACGGCACGGGTTCATGTTGCTCTCACTGCAGCGTGAAGTCGACGAAACGCTCGCCGCTTTGGCCGCGTTGGGTTTCACCGACGGCGTGCGGCGCATCGACGTCGTGGCCCCGGACGGAAGGACCGTCGCGATGGCGGTGATCGAAGCGCCGGACGGGGTACTCGTTGAGCTGATCGGCCGCGCGAAATGAGCACCGCGCTGGTCACCGGCGGCGCGTCCGGAATCGGGCGTGAAGTGGCCGGCCGGTTGCGCGCCGCGGGGCACGGCGTCGTGGTGTGGGACCTGTCCAACACCGACATCGCCTGCGACGTCAGCGATCCCGACGCGGTGACGGCCGCGATGGACCAAACCGTCCGCGAGCACGGCGCGCCCACCCGCGTCGTCACGTGCGCGGGAGTTGGGGCCTCCGGGCTGCTGCTCGACCAGTCGCCCGCGGAATGGAACCGGGTGCTGGCCGTCAATCTGACGGGCACGTGGCTGACGATCCGGGCGGCGGCGCGGGCGATGATCGACGCGGGGGTGAGCGGCTCGATCGTCGCCGTCTCCAGCATCAGCGGCACCCTGGCCGACCGCGACATGGGCGCCTACTGCGTGTCCAAGGCGGGGGTGGACATGCTGGTGAAGGTGGCCGCCGCGGAGTGGGGCGCGCACGGCATCCGGGTCAACGCCGTCGGCCCGGGCGTGACGCGCACGCCCATGCTGGCCAAACCCGAGCAGCTGCCCGGCTGGGTGGAAGCCCTGTCCGAACGCACGGCCCTGGGCGGCCTGGGAGCCGCGACCGACGTGGCCGCAGCCATCGTCGGTGTCCTCGAATTGCCCTGGGTGACAGGTCAAGTCGTGCATGCCGACGGCGGGCTGGCGTTGCACAGCCCCATCGACGCGTACGGCCAGCTGCAGCGGGTGATGGGCGGAAAAGACCTCAGCTGATGCCGTAATCGATGATGCCGCGGATGATCTTGCCGTTGCGGAGGTCGTCGTACGCGTCGTTGATCTCGTCGAGGCGATAGCGCCGGGTGATCATCTCGTCGAGCTGAAGCTGCCCGGTCTGATAGAGCCTGGCCAGCCGGGCGATGTCCGCCTTGGGATTGCACGAGCCGAATATCGTCCCGGCCAGCGTCTTGTTCATCAGGATGAAGTCCTGCAGGTCGATCTTCACCGACCGGGTCAGCTGCGAGGTCATGCCGGTCAGCACGCACGTGCCGCCCTTGCGCGTCAGTTGCAGGGCGTCGCGGACGTCGGCGGGCGTGATCAGCGACGGCGAAACCACCACCGCGTCGGCCATGACCCCGTAGGTCAAGTCCCGCACCATCTCCTGCGCCTCGGCGATCGTGGCCGCGCTGTGGGTGGCGCCGAACTGCAGCGCCGACTTCTGCTTGAAGTCCACCGGGTCGACGGCGACGATCTGCGCGGCGCCGCTGATCCGCGCGCCCTGGATCGCGCCCGTCCCGATCCCGCCAACCCCGACGACGACGACGGTGTCACCGCCGCGCACGCCGGCGCGGTTGGCCGCCGAACCGTAACCGGTGGGAATGGCGCACGACAGCAGCGCGCTCGGCGCGAGCGGCAGGTGCGGCTCGATCTTCACCAGCGACCTGGTCGACACCACGGTGTGTTCGGCGAACGCCCCCACCTTGGCCAGATGGCCCAGGGGCCGGCCGTCGGCGGTGTGATGACGGAAGGTGCCGTCGGTCGGCATTCCCGGGGTCAGCGTGAAAGCGCCGACGTCGCAGATGTATTCCATGCCCGACGCGCACCAGCGGCACTGTCCGCACACCGCGACGAACGACATCACCACATGGTCGCCGGGCGCGAAATCCGTTACGCCGTCGCCGACTTCGCGCACGATGCCGGAGCCCTCGTGGCCCCCGATCGTCGGGAACATGGTCGGCAGGCCGAGGGACCGCATCATCTCGTTGGGCGCCGACATGTCGCCGTTGAGGATGTGGTCGTCGGAGTGGCACAGCCCGGCCGCCGCCATCTCGACGAGGACTTCGCCGGCGCGGGGCGGGTCGAGTTCGAATTCCTCGACGGACCAGGGCCCGCCGACGTCGTGCAGAATCGCTCCCTTGGTTTTCAAGCGGCTTCCCTATGCGGCCGGGGCGAACGTGACCGGAAGCTTGTTGGGGGAACGGAAGGTCAGCCCCACGATTTTGGACTCCTGGCCGGTTCCGTCGTCGGCCACGAAGGCCAGATCCTTGACGCGGTCGAACAGGCTGTTCAGCATGACCCGGGTCTCGAGGCGGGCCAGATGCATGCCGAGGCACATGTGGATGCCGCCGGCGAACGCGATGTGCGCCTGGCGCGGCCGGCGGATGTCGAAGGCGTTGGCGTTGGTCCAGCGGCTCTCGTCGCGATTGGCCGAGCCCATGCACATGTCGATCTGCGCGTCGGGTGGGATTGTCTTGCCGCCGATTTCGACCTCCTGGGTGGTAGTTCGCATGACCATCGTCAGCGGGGTTTCGAAGCGCAGCCCCTCCTCGATCGCCATCGGTATCAGCGAGCGGTCGTGATAGACCTGCGCCAGCTGCTCGGGATGGGTCAGCAGCAGGTACAGCAGGTTGCCCGACGATCGGTAGGTGGTTTCCAGTCCGGCGGGCAGCAGCAGCCGCAAAAACGCGATGATGGCCTCGTCGGAGAGCTTTTCGCCGTCGATCTCCGCGGCCACCAGGTCGCCGATGATGTCATCGGTGAGTTTGCGCCGCCGCTGCTCGACCTGGCCGAGGAAGTAGCCGTGCAACTCCGCCGCCGCGTTCAGCCCGGCGACGATGTCGGTCGGGATGGAGATGAGGTCCAGGGACAACCGCCGGAAGAAGTCGAGGTCCTCGGGCGGCAGGCCGAGCAGCGTGGAGATGATGCGGGTGGGGAACTCGAACGTCACCGCCTTGACCAGGTCCGCGTGTCCGTCGTTCTTGATCTCGTCGACGAGTCGGTCGCACACCGGTCCGATGACCGAGGGCTCCCAGCGTTCCAGCGCGGTGGCGCGGAAGGCCTTGGCCACCAGGTTGCGGTGGTCGTGGTGTTCCCGGCCGCCCATCGCCAGGATGGTGTGGCCCATCACCAACCCGATGGTGTCGTCGTATTTGTGGGAGCTGAAGATCCGGTCGTCGCGGAACGCCTGGAACAACGGGTCGTAACCGAACAGCACCCACTCGTCCTTCGGCCGCATCTCTTCGGGCATCTGCGAGTGGTCCGCCAGCGCGCCGTGCCAAACCGGGTCCGTGCGCCGCATGTATTCGAAGAACGGATACGGGCTGGTTTCGCCGGTGAAGTCGAGGGTGACGGGCTGGTTGGCGGGGTCGGTGCTGAGCGTCATCAGCGCTCCTCCTGAACAGCCGCTGAGCGGATCGGTACGCGGGGAATATCGCTATCATAGTATAGATAGCAACTAAGCCCAACGGGCTTGTCGTGGTTACCGTAACGGGCACAGTATTGATGCTGCGTGGCGTCGGAGGCGGTGATGCAAATGCCGGAGCGGCGATTTGTGTGCGCACAGGACGAGCTGCCGCCTGGCGGAATGAAGCTCGTCGACGTCGGGAAGTTCGGCGTCGGCGTGTACAACGTGCGCGGCGAGTTCTACGCGATCGTGAATTACTGCTCGCACGAGGGCGCCCCGCTGTGCCTCGGCCTGCTCGGCGGCACCAACGAGTTCGACCCGGACGAACCCGGTGGGCTGCGGCGCGTCCGCGACGGGCAGATCGTCCGATGCCCTTGGCACAACTGGGAATTCGACATCACCACCGGGCAAAACCTGGCCGATCCGACGCGGCGCATCCGCACCTACCGCGTCGACGTCACCGACGGGGAGGTGTACCTCACCGCATGATCATTGATGCAAACGTGCAACCGCACTTCCGCTCCAACGCCGAGATCCGGCGTTATCTGCCCGCCGCGCACCAGCTGCGGGCGATCCCCGACGTCGAACAACAGTGGTACTCCGCGCCGGGCGGCGACTATCGGCAGGACCTCTACGGCGAGCACTACCCGGGATCGGACCCCGAGACCGTCGGCCGGCACCTCTTCGACGACGCCGGTGTCGACTACGCCATCCTCAACCCGCTGACCCGCGGGAACATCGCCGACTACCTGCTCAACAGCCGGATCTGCGCGGCCGTCAACGACTGGCTGCTCGACCGCTGGCTCGAGCCCGACGCCGCCGATCGGTTCCGGGGCACCATCCGCGTCAATCCGGAAGACCCCAGGGGCGCCGTCGCGGAGATCGAGCGGCTGGCCGCCCACCCGAAGCTGGTGCAGGTCGGCGTCCCGATGCAGTCACGGGAGCCGTATGGCAAACCGATGTTCGAGCCGATCTGGGAGGCCGCCGCCGCGCACGGGCTGCCGGTGGCGGTGCACATCAACGGCGGCAACGGCGTCGACTACCCGCCCACCTTTGCCGGGCACGCCCACACCTATCCGGGATACGCGGCGTTCATGCCGCTGAATTACTTCGTGCACCTGGCCACCCTGATCATCGAGGGCATGTTCGGCAGGCACCCCGGCCTCAAATTCGTCTTCGCCGACGGCGGATACGACATCCTCACCCCGTTCATCTGGCGGCTGGACACCTTCTGGGTATCGATGCGCGATCAGACGCCCTGGGTCGACCGCTACCCGAGCGAATACCTGCCCGACCACGTCAGGTTCTGCTCCTCGGCGTTCGACGGGCCGACGGATGCCGCCGACGTGCGGCGCTGGATGGACTTCACCGACAAGACCGACCTGGTGATGTACGGGTCGGCGTATCCCCATTGGTCCACCTCAACCCCGGAGGGCGCCGCCGAGGGCCTCGACGCCACCCAGCGCGACAAGGTGTTGTGGCGAAACGCCAGTGAGCTGTACGGACTGAAGGAGCGTGTCCGATGACCACGATCGAACGAGTCGATTCACCGACGGGCCAACACGACGAGATAGCGGTCAGCATCGTCGACACCGACGTGCACCCCTTGCCCGTCTCGACCGACGTGCTCAAGTCGTACGCGGCGCCCGAATGGGTGGACAAGATCTGGCCGACCGGCAACGCGGTCACCCCGGTGCCGCATTTCTACGACACACCGGATTCGTACAAGACGTCGTCGCTGCGTATGGACGCGTGGCCGCCCAACGGCGGGGTCGCGGGCAGCGACCCGGACTTCGCCGCCAAGCAGTTGCTGATCGACGCCGGCGTCAGCATCGCGACGCTCGAGCCGATGTGTGACGCCCAACTGCCCCAAGCCGAACACGCGCTGAAGTCGGCCTACAACGATTGGCTTGCCGACGTGTGGCTCGACACCAACAACGCGCACGGCCGCTGGCGCGGATCGATCAGCGTCAGCGCGCAGACGCCCGAGCAGGCGGCGCGCGAGGTCGAGCGCTGGGCGGGGCATCCGTACATGGCGCAGGTCCTGATGACGCCGCAGACCCGCGGAATCCCTTTTGGCAACCCGCATTTCGACCCGCTCTATGAAGCCGCGTCGCGCAACGGTTTCCCGGTGGCCACGCACCTGATGGGGCAGACGCCGTTCGAGCTGATCCCGCTGTACCCGGTCGGCAACCCGGCGCACTGGCACGACTTCTTCGCCGCCTGGCCGCTGCTTTACGTCTCGCACCTGATGAGCCTGGTGTTCGACGGCGCATTCGACCGCCACCCCGACCTGCGGATCGTGTTCGTCGAGGGCGGCTTCACGTGGGCGATGCCGGTGATGTCGAGGATGGACCGGATTTGGGAGGCCCGCCGCGGCGACCTGCCGAACGTGCGGCGCCGCCCGTCGGAGTACGTGCGCGAACACGTCCGGTTCACCACCCAGCCGCTGGAAGACACGGACACCGTGCAGTTTCGGCAATACCTGGAAATGATGGACCTGGGCGACAACCTGATGTTCTCGACGGACTACCCGCATTGGAGCTACGACTCGCCGGACTACGCGATCAACCGATTCCCGGCCGACCAGCGCGAGCGGATCATGCGGGGCAACGCGACCGCTCTCTACGGGCTTCCGCCGACGGTCAAGGCGCTCCCCGGAGAACGCTGAGCTTGGTTACCACCCCGGCAACGAGCACCGCGTCATTTGCGGCGCGCAATCGCAGGTCTACCTTGAAGAGGGTCTCGTGCGCGGCCCGCGCCGCGACCGGCCGAGCACGCATGACCAGCCCGGAAGATGAGAGGGTATGACACAAACGAATCTGACGCGGCCGCAGGGCCTTACCCGCATCGACCCGGTGCTCCGGGAGGCCGCCGCCGCACTGGGCGTCGCCGAATTCCGCGCCGAGACCCTGCCCGCCGAACGGGAACACGCCAACCGGCTCGCCGCCGAGCGCGCCGCGGAGGTCGACACCGCCGGCGTCTCGGTCGAAACGCGCACCATCACCGGACCGGGTGGACACCAGCTGAGTCTGCGCATCTACCGGGGTCCCGACGTTGATGGGGCCGCGTCGGGTTCGCCCCTGGTCTTGTACGCGCACGGCGGTGGCTTTGTGACCGGGAATCTGGACACCGACCACGCGCGCTGCGTGGAGCTGGCCAGGGAAGCGGGTTGCCTGCTGATCTCGGTCGACTACCGGCTCGCGCCGGAGCACCCGTGCCCGGCGGCCCTGGACGACGTCGAGGCCGGCTTTTACTACGCCATCCGCAATTGCGCCGAGCTGAACGTGGACGTGAACCGGATCGCGGTGATGGGCCGCGACGCGGGTGCGGCGCTGGTCGCGGGCGTGAGTCAGCGCATGTTCGACGACGAGGGCCCGCAGATCCTGGTGCAGATCCTGCATCAGCCGATGCTCGACTCCGATGCCACCCAATCGCGGCGCGAGTTCCAGCGCACACCGGGCCTCAACGGGCCGGCGGTGAGCCGGGCGTGGGGTCATTACCTCGGGCACGCCAGCGCCAGCGGTCAACACGTTCCCGCGCACCGGGCGAACCTCGAGGGCCTGCCGCCCACCTTCATCAGCTGCGCGGAGATCGACCCGTGCCGCGACGAAGCCATCGACTACGCGAACAGACTGTTGCACGCGTATGTGCACACCGAATTGCACGTCATCGCAGCGGCATTCAACGGGTTCGACTCGGTGGTCCCGGATTGGGTTGTTTCTCAGGAGAACCGGGCCCTGCACGCGCGTTCGCTGCGCCGCGTGTTCGCCATGTAGCGGCGAGCTTCGCTATCGACGCAACTCCGGTATCTCTTACCGTAGTGCCCGTTGCTACCATCGAAAACGCCGGTGAACTCTCCCCGAGAGGCAGCATGACCACAGTCGACTCTCCCGAAAAGACGCTGTTCACCTCCACGACCCAAGCCTTTCTGGAGAAGGAAGCGCCGCTGCGCCGGGTGCGGGAGTTGCACGCCGCCGGGGTGTCGTTCGACCCGGCCTGGTGGCGGCGCGCCGCGGAGCTCGGTTGGACGGGCCTGTTGGTGCCCGAGGAGTTGGGCGGCGGCAGCGTCTCCGACAGCGGCGTGGTGGACCTGGCCATGGTCGCCGAGCAGCTCGGCAAGACGGTGGCCCCCGGGCCGTTGTATCCCGTCAGCGTGGTGCTGTCCGCGCTCGTCGAATGCTCAGACCGCGAGCCGCACGCGGCCACCGTCGAGGCGCTGATGTCCGGTGAAGCGGTGGCGTCGTGGGCGGTCTCGGAGCCGGGCCAGGGCTGGGCGCCGCTGAATCCGTCGGTGACGGCCACCCCGACCGATTCGGGCTACCGGATCGACGGCACCAAGGACCGGGTCGAGGCGGGCGCGCAGAGCGCGGTGCTACTCGTGGTGGCGCGCTGCGGCGACGAGCTCCGCCAGTTCCTGGTTCCCACGGATGCGGCGGGCGTAACGATCGAGCCGCAGCAGTCGGTCGATTTGGTCAAGCAGTACGCCCGGGTCCGTTTCGACGGTGCGGTGGTGCAGCGATCGGCGGCCGTCGGCACGGCCGCCGAGACCCCCGCGCTGATCGAGCGCCAGAGCCAAATCGCCCAGATCCTGCAGTGTGCCGAGGTGGTCGGCGTTCTGCAGACGGTGTTCGACCTGACCGTCCAGTGGGCCCTGGACCGCCACACGTTCGGGCGGCCGCTGGCGTCCTATCAGGCCCTCAAGCACAAGTTCGCCGACATGAAGCTGTGGCTGGAGGCATGCCGCGCCACCACGGCCGCGGCGGTCGCCGACGTCGCCGCCCACGCGCCCGGTGCCGGCCTGTCGGCCAGCATCGCCAAGTCCTACGTGGGCGAGATGGCCGGCCAGATCGTGCAGGCCTGCGTGCAGATGCACGGGGGCATCGGCGTCACCTGGGAACACGACCTGCACCTCTACCTGCGCCGGGTTACGTTGTACCGCTCCATGTTCGGGACGCCGGAGGAGCACAACCTGCGCGTGTACGAACACGAGAAGGCGGGTCGGGAGAACCGATGACCCCGACCGAATCCGTTGCCGAGTTCGCGGCCCGGGCCAGGGCCTGGCTGGCCGACAACATGCCGCCCGTCGACCCCGAGTCGCCCCCGCCGGCCCCGCGTGACGACGAACGATCCTGGCTGCGGGCCCGAGAACTCCAAAAGCGGTTGTACGAAGGCGGATTCGCCGGCATCTGCTTCCTCCGCGAGTACGGCGGGCTCGGGCTGGACTACGAGTATCAGAAGGCCTTCGACGCGGAATCGCTGACCTACGAGATGCCGCTGATCCTCAACACCCCCACTTTCACCATCTGCTGCGCCACCCTGCTCGACACCGGCAGCGAGGAGCAAAAGAAGCGCCACATCGCCGCGGCGCTGCGCGGTGACGAGGTGCTGGTGCAGTTGTTGTCTGAGCCCAGCGGTGGTTCCGACCTGGCCGGCGTCCTCACCCGAGCCGAACGTCAGGGCGACCGCTGGATACTCAACGGGGCCAAGACCTGGAGCACCAGCGCGTTCGCCGCCGACTACGCGCTGTGCCTGGCCCGCACCAATTGGGACGTGCCCAAGCACGAGGGCTTGACGATGTTCCTGGTTCCGATCGCCCACCCGGGAATCACGTTGCGCCGCATCACGATGCTGAGCGGTTCCACCGAGTTCTGCGAGGAGTTCCTCGACGGGGTGGACGTCGGCGACGACGCCGTCGTCGGGGAGGTCGACGGCGGCTGGGCGGTGGCGTCACGGCAGCTGTATCACGAGCGCCGGGCGGTGGGGCAGGGATCCGAGTTCGCCAGCGGCAGCGGCAGCGAGGGCGGCAACACGATTCCCGTTGACTACGTGAGCCTTATCGAGAAGACGGGCCAGGCCGGTAACGAACGCGTGGAGCAGTTGGCCGGCCGCGCATTGGTGCAGCGCGCGGTGGCCGAGCAGTTGATCGGCCACGTGTACCGCAGCGTCCGAGACGGCGCGCTACCGCCGGCCGGCGGCACGCTCATCCGGCTGTTCCACGCCGAGACCGTGTTCGTGAATGTTGACACCGCCATGGCGATCGCCGGTAGCGCCGGCGTTGTCGGGGAACCCGGCGACGGCCTGGAAACCGGGCTGCGCTACCTGTCCCGCCAGACCGTCGCGATGGGTGGCGGGACCACGGAGATGGCGCGCAACGTCATCGGTGAGCGGGTGCTGGGCTTCCCCCGGGAATTCGCGGCCGACCGCGGCGTGCCGTTCAAACAGGTGAAGCACGGCCCGCGGCCGGGCCGCCCCTAGCCCTCCGCGACGAGGTTCTCGGCGAGCCCGCCGGCGACCGGGATCTGGACCAGCGACAGCACATGATGCGCCGGGGTCCCCGGCGGGGCCACCAGCACGTACTCGCTGCCCTGTCGTTGTGCCCGGTCGCGGGCGGCGGCCAGCGCGCTGACCCCGGCCGAGCCGAGTTGGGTCACGCCGCTGAGATCGATCGTCAACGGCGCGACGCCGGAGCGGCTTTCGACCGCGATCTTTCGATCCAGGGTGGAGGCCGTGCCGGAATCGACGTCGCCGCTGACGACGATGCGGCCGGGTTCGGTGACCACGCAGGCAAATTCGGAGTTGATCGACCGCCGGCGATCCGCGTGACTGACCAGCGTGTCGGTGACGAAATTGGCCGGCCGCGACAGGCGGTGCGTCAAGCTGGCGGTCGTCCCGCCTGGCCCATGGCTGACGTGCGCGCTGGACACCAGGGCTTCGGCCATGGCAAGGCCGCGTCCGCGGCCCTGCTCGCCTTCACGGTGATCCTTCCACTGCCCGTGGTCGATGACCGACGCATACAGGTTGCCGTCGCCGGACAGCGATGCATCGAGGACGATCCCGTCAGAAACCTCTGCGCCGTAACCGTGTTCGACCGCGTTCTCGACGAATTCCGAGACCGCGTGCACGATGTCGGAAATGTCGTCGGGGGAGGCGCCGATGTCGGAGAGCCATTGACGCAGGCGGCCGCGGACCGCGCGGGCGGCCTGAATCGTCGCGTCCACCGTCATCTGCAGCGGTGGCGGCGGCGTCCGCCGTTGCGCGGCAAGCAGTGTGATGTCGTCGTTGTAGCCGGTCGGGCGCAGCAGCAATTCCAAAGTCTCCGAACAGATTCGGTCGATGCGCCGCCGCGAGGAGTCGATCACGAAACCGCCCTGGCCGCCCGCGATGTTGCCCGCCAATTCGGCGAATTCGGCGGTGCTGGCCATCAGCGGCCGGCCCGGGCGTTCGATCAAGCCGTCGGTGTAGAGCATGACGGCGTCATCGACGCCCAGGATTTCCGTGCGCACCGGAAAACCTGTGCCGCTGCCCAGCGGGCCGGCACCGGACGGCTCGAGATAGCGCGATTCGGCGTCCGCCGCAACGAGCAGCGGCGGTGGGTGCCCGGCGGTGCAGTATTGGAACTCGCCCGTGGTGAAGTCGAGCGATCCCACGCACATCGTGGCGGACCTCGAGCCCGGAACATGTTCGTGGAAGCGGTCGACCGCCGCCAGCGCCTCGGCGATCGGATAGCCGGCCAAGATCTGCATCCGCAGCGCGGTGCGCAATTGCGACATCACCGCGGCGGCTTCGACGCCGTGGCCTACGACGTCGCCGACGACGAGAACCAGTCGATCCCCGAGGGGTATCGCGTCGAACCAGTCGCCACCGGCGGCGGTGTCCTGCGCGGCGACCAGGTACTCGGCCGCGACGTCGGCGCCGGGAACCACGGGCACGGACGGCGCCAGCAACGCCTGCTGCATGACGGTCGCCGAATCACGGACATTGCGGTACCGCTCGGACAACTCCTCCATGCGGGACTCGGCGGCCAGCCGCGCCCGCACCCGGTCGGTGACGTCGACGAAGGCGAGTTGCACCCCCTCGATCGAGCCGTCGTCGGCGCGGCGCGCGGTGACGATGAAGTCGAAGAAGTGTTCCTGTGCGGTCCCCGAGCCCTCGAAGTCGGCCTGCACCCGCCACTCGGTTCCCGATTGGGGTTCGCCTGTTTGATACACCCGGTCGAACATCTGCAGGATTTGCTGACTCTCCAGCTCAGGATAGACCTCGCGCACCAGGAGCCCGATGCTGTCGACCGGGGGACTCAGGGCCCGGTAGGCGGCGTTGACCGCGACGAATCGGTGGTCGGGCCCGTCGAGGCCAACCAACAGCGCGGGGACGTTCTCGAAGATGCGGCGGACGTCGTCGGCCGCACCCACGGTCTTGTCCCAGTTCCTCTCGGCGGCCATTGACCGTCCCTCCTACGGACCCTTCCTCGGACCGAGTCCCGCAAGCTGGTCAAAACGCTGAGCACTCGCCAGGCACAGGCATCAAGCGTATCAACGGCGGACTCGTGCTCGGCGCATCAATTTTCCTCGCGTGGCGTGCGGCTACACCGAGGTCAGCCCGGGCGCGGCAATTAAGCCAGGACCGTTTGTAATTACTCAGCGCGGGTATCACGCGGCCATGGTCAATGTCGTCCCAGGGCGGTTGATCTCGCTGTGGCGAAGCATCTGGTCCTCACCGGTGCTCACCATGGATGGCTGGGTCGCCTTCAACCTGCCGCGAACCGTGACCGCGTTGGGCGCTTCACTGCTGGTGGGCCTGCTGGCGGTGCACGCCTACGTCTTCGCCACGGAACCCGGGACGCCCGGGTACTTCGCCGTCTACGCGGCGCTGCTGGCGATCTGTTGCCTGACGGCCGCCGCCGCGATGGCGTTCGCCCTCAAACCGCATGTGCCGCAGGCGGGCTGGTACCTCGGCAGCCTGACCTGCCTTGCCTTCCTCGCCATCTACCTGGTCAGCCGGTGGTTCCGCCTGCCGGGGCTGGAGGCGTTGACGGGCCGCTGGGACCTGGCGCCGGGGACGTTGGCGCTTGCGTGCGCCGCCGGCTTCATCGCGGTGCACACGACGGTGCTGTCCGGCATCAACGTGGCCTACCCGCAACGCCAACAGTGGTACGACTGAGGAGAGCCCAGGCATGACGACGCTCGACTACCCGGCGTGGCTGCGAGTGGACCATTGGCTCAACGTCCTGTTCGTCACGCTGATCATCCGCAGCGGCATCGAGATCCTCGCCACCCACCCCAAGTTGTACTGGCACGACGACAGCAAACCCGGCAGCGAGTGGGCGCGCTTCACCCGCAAGGTCATGCCGCGCGACCGGCTGTACGACACCCTCGACGAGGAAGAGTCATACAGCTCCCTGGTCGCGCTGCCCGGTCACAAGAAATTGGGGATGGGCCGCCACTGGCACTTCTTCACGGTGATCTGCTGGATTCTGCTCGGGTTGTCGTATTACGTACTGCTTTTCGCGACCGGGCAGTGGCACCGTTACTGGCCGTATTCGTGGTCGATTTTTCCCGAGGCCGCCAATGACATCGTCACGTACCTCTCGTTCAACCTGCCGCCACTGCTGCCCGGTGAGCCCCTGGACGCCATTCAGAAACTGACCTACGCCGGCGTCGTCTTCGTCCTCGCGCCATTCCAGATCTTGACGGGCGCCGCGCAATCCCCGGCGATCGAGGCGCGCTTCCCGTGGTACGTGCGGATGTGGGGCGGTCGGCAATGGGCCCGAAGCCTGCATTTCCTGGGGTTGCTGGCCTTCGTCGTCTTCATCGTGATTCATCTGTCGATGATCTTCTTCTGGGGCTGGGGTCAACTGACGGCGTCGATGATCTTCGGCTCGGTTCGCAACATCAATTGGGCGACGGCGCTGTCTTTCGTGATCATTGGAGCGATCGTCGCCATCCACATCGCGGCTACCAAGTGGAGCCTTCGGCGCCCGGTTCAAGTCCATCGCCTGCTCGGCGCCGTCGTCACCCGCGTCCGGCTGCTCCTGCTGCGCCCGCTGAACTCCCGGCAGGACTATCCGGTCCGCAAGTTGACCGAAGATCACCGGGTGAACGGAAAGCCGCCCGCCAGCACCGAATACAAGGTGATGGCGGTCCATAACTTCGTCGACTGGCGGCTACCCGTCGGCGGACTCGTCGAAAACCCGGTGACACTGGACCTGGCCGCGCTGCGCGCGCTCGCCGAACGGCACACGCAACGTACGATGCACAACTGCGTGCAGGGCTGGACCAGCATCGGCGAATGGAGCGGGATACTGCTCGCCCAACTGGCCGACGTCGTGCGGCCGTTGCCGCAAGCCAAGTACATCTGTTTCCTCAGCATGCAGGACACCGGCCGTGACGAACCCGCGGCAGAGACGCCGGGGGGCCAGTTCTACGAGGTGATGGACCTCGAACTCGCCTACAAGCCGCAGACGCTGCTGGCGTACGAGATGAACGGCCGGCCGCTGCCCATCAAACATGGTGCGCCGCTGCGGTTGCGGGTGGAGACCCAGGTCGGCTTCAAGATGGTCAAGTGGATCAACGGGATCGAGTTCATCGACGACTATTCCGGCATCGGCCACGGCCTGGGCGGCTGGCGTGAGGACCATGTCCACTACGACAAGGACGTGGAGATTTGACATGACCGAGCACGACCCGGCCGTGCGCCCCGAGCTCATCGACCTGAATTCCGCTGCGCGGCACCGGGTGCTGGAAAACATCGCCGCCAAGGGCGGCCACTGCGAGCGGTGCGGCGGGACCGACTTCGACGTCGGCCACGCCCTGTACCTCGGGTTCCTATTCCTCAACGAGGACAATGACGCGTACATGGTGGCCTTGACTTGCCGCAATCCGGAATGCCCGAAGCCGCGCACCGGGATCGTGTTGCCGCGGAACGACTTCCTCAGCTACGACGCTTCGGGGAACGCCACGGCATCCTGAATCCGCGGGGTCGATCAGCCATCGCGGCCTCTCCGGCGGACAGCGCCGGACGCGGCAGCCCCAAGCTCTCGGCGAGATCGGAAACCCTGCGCAGATCGGCGCACAGCGAGGAGAAGCGCTGCTGGTCCGCGTCGTCGAGCAGACCGAGCGAGCCGTAGTGCACGAGCCGGGGGAGCCGGCCCGCCAGCGCCGCGCCCCAGCGGACGCTTAGGTCATAGACCTCGCCGTCGTCGACCGAATCCTTTCGGCCCAACGCCTCGAGGGCCTCGATTTGCTCCGCGAGGTACTCGACGTCGGCGTCGATGGCCACCGACGGCCGGCCTTCCGATGCCGTGTCCACACCGGGGCGTATACCCCGCGACGGCGGTCTACACGCCGAGTCGGTTGGGTAGTGCAGTCGTATCCCTGCGCCGGGCCGTCCGGCACCGACGACCGATCAGGCCGAGACGGGTTTCTTCGAATCCGCAGAGACCTTCATCAGCTTCATCAGGTTGCCGCCCATGATCTTCGCGACGTCTTCCTGCTCGAAGTCGGTGAGCTCGTCGACGAAGGAGATCGGGTCCTTGAGGCCTTCGGGATGCGGCCAGTCGGATCCGAAGAGGACCCGGTCGGTGCCGACCATCTTGACGATCTCGGCGAACCGGTCCTCCCAGAACGGGGTGATGTAGACGCAGCGCTTGAAGGCCTCGATGGGGTCCTCGCTGAACGCCTGCGGCATCTTTTTGTAGACGCCCTTGAGGCCCTTGAACAGATCCGGCACCCAGTCGGCACCGTTCTCGATCGACAGGATCCGCAGCTCCGGGTTGCGCGACAGCGCGCCGTGGCACACCAGCGCACCCATCGCGTCGATGATCGGCCGGTGGCCCATCACCAGGCTGCGGAACGGGGTCGGCTTGAACGGCAGGAACTCGTCGCCGGGCTCCCACACGTTGGCGAATTCGGAATAGCCGCTGTCCGAGGCGTGCATCGAGACGGGAAGCTCGGCCTTGATGCAGGCCTGCCAGAACGGGTCGAACTCTTCGAGGCCGAACGACCGGCTGCCCTTGTAACCGGGCACCGGCGCCGGGCGCACCAGGACGGTGCGGGCGCCGCGCTCGAGGACCCATTCGAGTTCTTCGAGCGCCCGCTCGACGATCGGCAGGGTGATCACCGGCGTGGCGAAGATGCGGTCTTGGTAGTTGAACGACCACTGCTCGTACATCCACTGGTTCAGCGCGTGGATGACGTCGTGGGTCATCTCCGGGTCGTCCTTCATGCGCTCCTCGACCAGGCTGGCCAGCGTCGGGAACATCAGGGCGTAGTCGATGCCCAGCTCGTCCATGACCTCGAGCCGCGCGCCGGGTTCGCGGAAGGCTGGGATGGCCTTCATCGGCTCCCCGAGGATCTCGCGATAGCTCTTGCCCTGCGCGCCGTTGCGGAAGTAGTCCTCCTGCGCCCCGGGGCGCGCCACCACCTCGAACGTGGGGTTCGGGATGTACTCGCTGATGTGGCCGCGGACCACGATCTTGGTGCGGCCGCGGACCTCGACGTAGTCGATGACGCGCTTGCGGTTCTCGGGCAGGAACTTGGTCAGCGCCTCCTGCGGCTCGTACATGTGGTTGTCCGCGTCGAATACGGGAAAGGAAAGTTCGCGGGACGGCATGGCGATCTCCTTGGCGGAAGTTTCGAATTCTCGGTAAGTGGTAATGACGTTACCACCATTGCGCGACGCGGTGTAGTGCGCCTAAGCGTCCGTTGGGAGTCCGGTGGGTGTCGGCCCGTTGATGATCGCGAAGTTCACCGTCGCGGTCGCGGCGAGTTCATCGCCGTCGCCGTAGATGTCGACCTGCATGACCATCGCCCGGCGGCCGGCTCGCAGCAGCCGCGGCACCGCGCGGGCGGCACCCTGTTTGATCGGCCGCAGGTAGCGGACGAACAGGTCGGCGGTCGTCATGGTGGTTCCCGGCTGCAGGTGTTCGAGCCCGAACTGTCCCCCCGCCACGTCGACGAGCGTGGCGATCAGCCCGCCCTGTAAGGCGCCGGAAGTGTTTGTCACGTGGGGACTGACGGGCATGGTCATAGCGAACTCGCCGTTGTGGGTGCCTGGGCGCATCCCGATTTGGGCGAACAGCTCGGCCAGCGAAGGCTGCACAGATTCGTCATCGGTTTCCCGGATGCCGAGGGCGCGGCTGCAGAAGTCATAGAGTTGGCCCGCGCTGACCGGTGAACCGTTCAATTCCGTTCCCAGCCAATGCAATCGTTGTGCGCCCATCACCGTCTGCATGACGACCGCGGCCGCCGCGCCGACGTCGAGCCCCGGGTTGAAGACCCCCTCGGTAATGCCCTGACCCACGATGTCGCGGATGAGTCGATGCAGCGGCGAGAGCACCCGGGCGTAGTCGCGGGGGCGGGTCTCGGCCAGGTGTTGGTTGTAGAGAGTTAGCGCACGATTGAGGCTGTCCTGGGTGCTCGATTCCGGTTGCTGGCTGACGCGGTCAATCACCAGCTTCAGCGCCGCCGTGCTGTCCAGCCCGTCGGTCTCGGTGCGCCAGATGTCCACCGATTGCGCAATGGTCCGGTCGAACAGCGCCAGCAGCAATTCGTCCTTGCTGCTGAAGTGCTGGTAGAAGGCGCGCAGTGACGTCTTGGACCGGGCGACGACCTCCTGCACCGTGAAGTCGGTGCGTCCCGTCTCGCCCAAGATCTCGACGGCCGTCTTGATGAAGCGGTCGCCGCGCGTGACTTCCACATCATCGCCAAGCTGGGTCATGAGCGTTTCATCCCTTCCTGGGCGCGGTGCGCACTATGAGAATGAGGTTACCGCGGGCACCGGTATATCCGAGAATCCGGCTATTCCGGTCGGCACCTGGTTCGGCGCTGGCGCGACGGTGCGGGGCGTCGTCTCGGCCGCCTTGCCGTGACAATCAGCCCTACCGGCGACGATTCAGGGATTACGCTGCTGGAATGGCAGCAAGCGTGTCCGGGAAAGTTGCATTCGTCACCGGTGGCGCGTCCGGCATCGGTGCGGCGCTGACCACCGAGTTGGTTGGCGGGGGCGCCGAGGTTTGGATCGCCGATCGGCAGATCGGCCCTGCGCAGGAGTTCGCGCACCGCCTCAACAGCGGCGGCGGTGTTAAAGCGCACGCGGTTGAGCTCGATGTGCGCGACTACTCATCGTTCGAGCGGGCCATCGGCGAGGCGGTGCGGCAGTCCGGGCGGATCGACTACCTGTTCAATAATGCGGGCATCGGAGTCGCCGGTGAGGTTGACAAATACACGCTCGACGACTGGAACGACGTTTTCGATGTGAACCTGCGCGGTGTCGTGCACGGTATCCAAGCGGTGTATCCCATCATGATCCGGCAGCACTCCGGGCATATCGTGAACACGGCCTCCATGGCCGGTCTCATGACAACCGCGGGCCAGGCGAGCTACACCGCCACCAAACACGCCGTCGTCGCGTTGTCGAAATCGTTACGGCTGGAAGCCGAGCGCCACGGGGTGCGTGTCTCGGTGCTCTGCCCCGGCGTGATCCGGACTCCGATCCTTACCGGCGGCAAGTACGGACGGACCGAGATGGCAGGCATCAGCAACCAGGAAATCCTCGATATGTGGGAGCGGTTGCATCCGCTGGCGCCTGAGAAGTTTGCCGAGCGCGCGCTTCGTGCCGTGTTGCGTGGTGACGCGATCGTCGTGGTGCCCGGGTGGTGGAAGGCATTTTGGTACCTCGAGCGGCTATCGCCCGCGTTGTCGATGCGTGCCGCAAAAGCAATGCTCAAGCGCGTTCGCGCAATGGAGCAGGCGTCGGCGCCGTCGGTGGGTTGACATCGACTGGCCGCGGCGCCTGTCCCTCTCGTCGCCCGCCGTTGGGCGGCCCAAATCCGTTGCGACTGAGGGTGATCAGGAGACCGCGATGGATTTGGTTTCCAGGTAGCTGTCGATGCCCTCGGGGCCCAGTTCTCGTCCGTAACCGCTGCCCTTCACGCCGCCGAAGGGGGCGAACGGATCCATGGTGTAGCCCTGGTTGACGCCGAGGGTGCCGCTGCGCACCCGCGCCGCGATCGACAAGGCGCGGTCCGTGTCGGCGCTCCACACCGATCCGGCCAGGCCGTACTCGGAGTCGTTGGCGATCGCGACCGCGTCGTCCTCGTCGCGATACGGGATGACGGTGATCACCGGCCCGAAGATCTCCTCGCGGGCGATGCGCATCGTGTTCTCGGCGGAGGCGAACAGGGTGGGTTTGACGTACCAGCCCCGGTCCAGCCCGTCGGGCATCTCGGTCCCCCCGATGACGAGGCGGGCGCCCTCGTCCTGGCCGACCCGGATGTAATCGCGGACGCGTTTCTGTTGCCGGCGCGAGACCAGCGGCCCCAGCTGCGTGCCTGCATCGTTGGGATCGCCCACCCGCAGGGCGGTCATCTCGGCGGCGAGCGCGTCGACGTACTCGTCCTCCCGATGGCCGGGGACCAGCACGCGGGTCAGGGCGTTGCAGATCTGGCCGCTGTTCGACAGGCTGGCCGACCGCACGCCGGCCGCGACCGCCTCGGGTGCGGCGTCGTCGAGGATGACGGCGGCCGACTTGCCGCCGAGTTCGAGACTGACCTTCGTGAGGTTGGTCGCGCAGGCGGCAGCCACCGCCCGGCCCGCCGCCGTCGACCCCGTGAACGACACCTTGTCCACGCCGGGGTGGGACACCAGGAGCTGACCCACCGCGCTGTCGCCGGGCAGCACGCTGACCACGCCCGGGGGCAGGTCGAGTTCTTCCAGCATCTCCGCCAAAAGCAAAGCGTTCAAGGGTGATTCGGGCGCGGGCTTGAGCACAACCGCGCAGCCGGCGAGCAGCGCGGGCACCAGTTTGGTGACGATGAGGAATTGGGGCATGTTCCACGGCACGATCGCGGCGACGACGCCAACGGGTTGCTTGTGCACGTGCACGTCGGCGCCGAAGAAGCCCCGGCGGGTCTCCTTCCAGGCGTGCCGCTCGGCCAGGTCGCAGAACGCTCGCATCATCATCGCGGGCAGGCCGACCTGCGCGCGCTGGGAAAAGGTGATGGGGGCGCCGATCTCGGCGGTGATGACGCCGGCCATCTCGGCGCGCCGTTGATCGTAGATCTCGGTGAGGCGCCGGATTGCCGCGATCCGTTCGGCCGGCTCCGTCCGGCCCCAGGGCCCCTCGACCGCCGAGCGGGCGGCGGTGACCGCCGCGTCGACGTCGGCCGGCCCGGCGGCGGCCACTTCGGCGATGGGTTGCTCGGTGTGCGGGGAGATGACCTCGAATGCGTCGGCGTGCGCCCGCACCAGGCCGCCGTTGGCGATCCGCAACCCAAGGCCATGCTCCATCGAGGACTCCCGTCGGCAATATCAACTACTTGCGATTACGCGGTCGAGCATATACCGTCGGCCCCGACGGGGTCCCACCGAATCACTGAAACCGGTGGCCGCGTGGCTATTCGGATAGGAGCGATCATGGCTCGATTCCCCAAGCCGCCGGAGGGCAGCTGGACGCAGCATTACCCCGAGCTGGGAACCGGACCGGTCTCGTATGAGGATTCCATCAGCCCGGAGATCCACGAGTTGGAGCGCGAAGCCATCTTCAAGCGCGCCTGGCTCAATGTTGGCCGCGTTGAACAACTTTCGCGTACCGGCAGTTACTTCACCAAAGAGCTCAAAGCCGTCAACACCTCGATCATCGTGGTGCGCACCAAGTCCGGGGAGATCAAGGCGTATCACAACGTGTGCCGCCACCGCGGCAACAAGCTGGTGTGGAACGACATGCCGCTGGAGGAGACCAGCGGTGTGTGCCGGCAATTCACCTGCAAGTACCACGCCTGGCGGTACGACCTGGACGGCAATCTGACGTTCGTGCAGCAGGAGGAGGAGTTCTTCGATCTCGACAAGGGTCGCTACGGGTTGGTGCCGGTGCACTGCGAGGTGTGGGAGGGCTTCGTCTTCGTCAACTTCGCCACGAAGCCCGAACAGTCGTTGCGCGAATTCCTCGGGCCGATGGTCACCGCGCTGGAGGGCTATCCGTTCGACAAGATGACCTCGCGCTGGTACTACCGCTCGGAGGTCAAGGCTAACTGGAAGCTCTACATGGACGCGTTCCAGGAGTTCTATCACGCGCCGGTGCTGCACGCGAACCAGTCACCCACGGCGTACTCAAAAGCGGCCGCCGAGGCGGGTTTTGAGGCCCCTCATTACCGGTTGGACGGCCCGCACCGGTTGGTCAGCACGTCGGGCGTGCGCGCGTGGGAGATGTCGGCGGAGATGCGCAAGCCGATCGAGGACATCTGCCAGAGCGGGCTGTTCGGTCCGTGGGACAAACCGGAGCTCGGGGCGATGCCCGCCGGGCTGAACCCCGCGAAATGTGATCCGTGGGGCCTGGACTCGTTCCAGCTGTTCCCCAACTTCGTGATCTTGTTCTGGGGCCAGGGCTGGTATCTGACCTACCACTACTGGCCCACCTCCTACAATTCGCACATCTTCGAGGGAACGCTGTACTTCCCTCAGCCGCGCACCCCGCGTGAGCGCGTCGCCCAGGAACTGGCGGCGGTCTCGTTCAAGGAATACGGGTTGCAGGACGCCAACACCCTCGAGGCGACGCAGAGCATGATCGAGTCGCGGGTGGTCGAGGAGTTCGTGCTCAACGACCAGGAGATCCTGCTGCGACACCTGCACAAGGAGACCGCGGCGTGGATCGACCAGTATCGCCGCACCTTGCCGGCGGGAGTGTGAGCGCGATGTCGCCCATGCTGCCAAGCGAATTCGCCGACCTGGAGGCGTTCACGGACTGGTGTCTGGGTTCCGAGCCGGAGCGCTACGCCAAGAGGTTGGCGAGCACCATGACGGAGATGAAGGCCTTCTACGACGCCATCACGCCGCGGGCGGAAGAGGCCCTGGCGTACTGTGACAAGTTCTCCTTGGACGACCTGCCCGACGACGTGCTCAATCTCATGCACCTGCTGTATTCGATGATCATGGTGTCGTTTCCGGTGGAGTGCTGGAAGCAGCCGCGGGTGCCCGACTCCGGTGCGTCCACCCTGGATTGCGTGTCCGAGCCCGTTCCATGACCACCGTCTTGCGGGCGGCGCGGTGGGCCGACGTGGTCGACGGCCGGGTGCGCTCGCCGGCGGTGGTGGTCGTGGAGGGCGAGCGCATCGCCGCCGTCAATCCCGAAGGTCCAGTGCCGGATTCGGCCACCGTCATCGACCTGGGCGACGTGACGCTGCTGCCGGGGCTGATGGATATGGAACTCAACCTGCTGATCGGCGGCCCCGGTGGACCCGAGGGTTTGCCGTCACCGATGCACGGCGTCCAGGACGACCCGGCCTACCGCACCTTGCGTGGCGCGGTCAATGCGCGCACCACGCTGGACGCGGGCTTCACCACCGTGCGCAACCTTGGGCTGATGGTCAAGACCGGTGGGTACCTGCTCGACGTGGCGCTGCAGCGCGCCATCGACCAGGGCTGGCACGCGGGGCCGCGGATCTATCCCGCCGGCCACGCCGTGACGCCGTACGGCGGGCACCTGGATCCGACGGTGTTCCAGCGCCTCGCGCCCGGCATCATGCCGCTGTCGGTGGCCGAGGGCATCGCCAACGGTGTCCCGGACGTGATCGCCTGTGTGCGTTACCAGATTCGGCACGGCGCGAAGCTGATCAAGGTGTCCGCCTCCGGCGGCGTGATGTCGCACAGCACGGCCCCCGGCGCCCAGCAATACTCCGACGCCGAGTTCGCCGCGATCGCCGACGAAGCCCACCGGGCCGGGGTGCGGGTGGCCGCGCACGCCGTCGGTGACGCCGCGATCCGGGCGTGCATCCGGGCCGGGATCGACTGCGTCGAACACGGATTCCTGGCCAGCGACGAGACGATCCAGATGATGGTCGATCACGGCACCTTCCTGGTCTCGACCACCTATCTGACCGAGGCGATGGCCGTCGACCGCATCGCGCCGGAGCTGCGCAAGAAGGCCGAAGAGGTGTTCCCCCGGGCAAAGGCCATGCTGCCGAAGGCGATTGCCGCGGGGGTGCGCATCGCGTGCGGAACCGACGCGCCGGCGATTCCGCACGGCCACAACGCCAAGGAGCTTGCGGCGCTGGTGCGGCGGGGGATGACGCCGATGCAGGCGATCCGGGCCGCCACGGTGGTGGCCGCGGAGCTCATCGACGCCGACGACGAGCTGGGCCGGCTGGCGCCCGGGTACCTCGCCGACATCATCGCCGTGCCCGGCGATCCCTCGCGGGACATCGACACCACGCTCGAGGTGTCGTTCGTCATGAAGGGCGGCGAAATCTTCAAGCAGGGAGGCGGCGATGGAACTCACCGATAACATCTTGTGGTTGCTCAAGCAGGCCTTCTATTACTCGCTGACCACGATCAACGATTCGATGCGGGTGCACGGGGTCAGCACCGCCCAGATCGGCGTGCTGCGCCAACTCGCCAACGAGCCCGGCCTTTCCGGCGCCGACCTCGCGCGACGCCTGTTGATCAGCCCGCAGGGCGTTCAGCTCGCGCTGACCGCCCTGGAGCGCCGCGGCCTGGTGGAAAGAAAGCGCGACCCCCAGCACGGCCGCATCCTGCAGGCCTACCTGACGCAGGAGGGCCGCAACGTCGCGGGGACGGTCGTCAACGATGCCATCGCCGCTCACGAGAGGGTTTTCGGTGTCCTCACCGTGCAGGAGCAGCAGACCCTGCGGGAGCTGTTGGGCCGCGTGGTCGAAAAGGGCACCGGCCATGAGCTTTTCAACGATCACGTCGACAACTGAAGAGCGAATATCTAGTACTTGATAATGATCGCAAGTAGTTGATATTGTCGGGGGGATGTCAGAGCCCACTGCGACCACCGGGGCGGGGTCGCGCGACAGCGACGGGGTCGTGACCGAGAAAGTGACCATAGAGCTGGACCGGCGCACCACGACGGTGCCCTACAGTGCGGGCGACACCTTGCTGCAGACCGCCCGCATGGCGGGTTTGGCCGCACCGTCGTCGTGCGAAACCGGTTCCTGCGCAACCTGCATGGCGCGCCTGGTCCAGGGGAGCGCCCGGATGCTCAACAACGACGCGCTCGACGACGACGAGGTCGACGAGGGTTGGGTCCTGACCTGCCAGGCGTTGCCGACCAGTCGCACGGTGCACGTGGTGTACGAGTGAACGGTCGGGAAACGGCGATGGGCCGGGTGGCGGTGGTGACCGGAGGCGGCTCGGGCATGGGCGAAGCCACCTGCCACGAGCTGGGTCGGCGGGGGCATCGGGTCGCCGTGCTCGACGTCAATGAACAAGCGGCGCAACGTGTCACCGAGGACCTGCGTGCGGGGGGCATGACCGCGGTCGGCGTGGGCGCCGATGTCACCGACCGGCCCGCGCTCGAGCAGGCGTTCGCCAAGGTTCGTACCGAATTGGGTGCGGTCACGGTGTTGGTGACCAGCGCCGGCCTGTTCGATTTTTCGCCCTTCGCCGACATCACCGCCGAGGCCTGGGCACGGATCGTCGACGTCAATCTGACGGGCACCTTTCATTGCTGCCAGGTCGCGTTGCCGGACATGGTCGACGCCAATTGGGGCCGGATCGTGATGATCTCGTCGTCGAGCGCTCAGCGCGGCTCACCGTTCGCCGCCCATTACGCGGCGTCCAAGGGCGGCGTGATCACGCTGACCAAGTCCCTGGCGCGCGAGTACGCGTCGCACGGGATCACGGTCAACACCATCCCGCCCTCGGGCATCGAGACGCCGATGCAGCATCGGGGCCAAGCCGCCGGCTATCTGCCTTCCAACGAGCAGATCGCCGCCAACATCCCGCTGGGCCACCTGGGCACCGGGGCCGACGTCGCCGCGGCGGTGGGGTTTCTGTGCTCGGAGGAGGCCAGGTTCATCACCGGCCAGGTCTTGGGCGTCAACGGTGGGGCGGTGTTGTGACGTCGATCAGGAGGTTGCGATGACGCGGTCAGGCAGGCCCGCGGAGGGGTCCTGGACCGAGCACTATCCCGAATTGGGCACCGGTCCGGTGTCGTTCGGCGACTCCACCTCGCCCGAGTTCTACGAACTCGAACGGGAGGCGATCTTCAAGCGTGCTTGGCTGAACGTCGCCCGGGTCGAGGAGGTGCCCCGCGTCGGCAGTTACCTGACCAAGGAGATCGACGTCGTCGGGACGTCGGTGATCGTGGTGAAGGGCCGCGACGAGCGCATCCGCGCCTTCCACAACGTCTGCCGGCACCGGGGAAACAAGTTGGTATGGAACGACTTTCCCGCCCAGGAGACGAGGGGAACCTGCCGGCAGTTCACCTGCAAGTACCACGGGTGGCGCTACGACCTCGAGGGCGCCCTGAAATTCGTGCAGCAGCAGGGCGAATTCTTCGACCTCGACCCGTCCGAGTACGGGCTGCGGGGAGTGCACTGCGACGTCTGGAACGGGTTCATATTCATCAACCTCGACGCCGAGCCGCGGCAGACGTTGCGGGAGTTCCTCGGGCCCATGGTCACCGGCCTCGACGGTTACCGCTTCGACAAGTTGACCGAACGCTACGAGTGGGTGGCGCACAACAACAGCAACTGGAAGATCTTCGCGGACGCGTTTCAGGAGTACTACCACGTGCCCTCCCTGCATCCGCAGCAGGTGCCGCCCGACGTGCGGGACCCCAACGCCGGATTCACGTGCGGGCACTTCCAGCTCGACGGGCCGCACCGGCTGGTGTCAACCGCCGGGCGGCGGCGGTGGCTGCTGCCCGAGGAGTACATGTACCCGATCGAACGGGTCACCAAGAGCGGGCTGGTCGGACCGTGGCGCACACCGGATATCGGTGAGCTGCCGCCCGGCCTCAACCCGGGCGGCATCGAGCCGTGGGGGATCAGCAATTTCCAGATCTTCCCCAACATCGAGATATTGATCTACGGCGGCTGGTATCTGCTCTATCGGTACTGGCCCACCTCGCACAACACGCATCGCTTCGAGGCCTACACGTTTTTCCACCCCGCCCGCAGTGTGCGCGAACGCATCGAACACGAGGTGGCGTCGGTGGTGCTCAAGGAATTCGC
Source organism: Mycobacterium sp. E2989 (assembly GCF_001667595.1). NCBI lineage: Bacteria > Bacillati > Actinomycetota > Actinomycetes > Mycobacteriales > Mycobacteriaceae > Mycobacterium > Mycobacterium sp. E2989. The sequence continues at coordinate 39,170 of NZ_LZJX01000063.1, forward strand.
GCTGCAGGACGCGGGGATGCTCGGAGGCACGCAGGCGGCACTGGAATACGGCATCGTCGACGAGTTTCCGCTGGGCGACCAGGAGATCCTGGTGCGCCATCTGCACAAGGTCGTCGTCGATTGGGTGGATGCCTACCGGCGCGAACGCGCCGCCGAACCGGCGGGGGTGTAGCCCGATGTCCGGTGCCATGCTGCCCAGCGCGTTCGCCGAGTTGGAGAAATATGCCCAAAGGTGGTGTCTGGCAACCGAAACCGAGCGCTGGAACGCCAGGGTCACCAGCACGATGCCCGAGATGCACGAGTTCTACGACGCGTTCTTCCCGCGGCTCGAAGAGGCGATCGAGTATTGCGACAAGTTTCCCCTCGACAGCCTGCCCGACGACGCGCTCAACCTCCTGCGCATGATCTATTCGCTGATCATGGTCGCGATGGCGGTGGAGATCATGCACCAGCCCGTTCCCGTCAGCGCCGCGGACGCGGTCATGATCCGGACCGTCGAGCCGGCGCCGTGACCCGGCTCTTAACCAGAAAGGACGGACCATGAGTCTGCTCACCATCACCAAGCTCACGGCGTCCGTCGGCGCGGAGGTGACCGGCCTCGATCCGGCCCGCCTGGCTTCCGACGAGGGCGGGGCCATCCTGGATGCGTTGGAGCACAACGGCGTTCTGGTGTTCCGCGGTCTGGGGCTCACCCCCGAGGTCCAGGTCGAGTTCTGTCGCCGGCTGGGGGAGGTCGATCACTCGGCCGACGGCCACCACCCGGTCGCCGGCATCTATCCGATCACGCTGGATCCGTCGAAGAACTCGTCGGCCGCCATCTTGAAGGCGACGTTCGACTGGCACATCGATGGCTGCACGCCCCTCGACGACGAGTACCCGCAGAAGGCCACCGTGCTGTCCGCGGTGCAGATCGCCGATTGGGGCGGCGAAACCGAATTCGCCAACTCGTACGCCGCCTACGAGGAACTGACCGACGAGGAGAAGCGCCGCTTCGGTTCCCTGCGCGTGGTGCACTCCCTGGAGGCCTCGCAGCGGCGGGCCCATCGGAACCCCACACCCGAGCAGGTGGCCGCGTGGCGATCCCGGCGCACCCATGAACACCCGCTGGTGTGGACCCACCGCAGCGGCCGAAAGTCGCTGGTGCTGGGCGCGTCGGCCGACTACGTGGTGGGCATGGACCTCGATGAGGGCCGGGCGCTGCTCGAGGAACTGCTCGAGCGGGCCACCGGGGCGGACAAGGTGTACAGCCACACATGGTCGGTGGGCGACACCGTCATCTGGGACAACCGCGGGGTGCTGCACCGGGCCGCTCCCTATGATCCGAGCTCCCAGCGCGAGATGTTGCGCACGACCGTGCTCGGCGACGAACCGATCCAATAGCCGTGACCGGTCCGCGCCCAATCCGGTTGACGCCCTTGCCCGCCGAGGAATGGGACGAGCGCACCCGCACGTCGCTGGCGTCACTGATACCCGCGGAGCGGGCGAATCCCGGCGGCGCGGGCAACGTGTTGTCGACCCTGGTGCGCCATCCCGACCTGACCCGCGCCTACCTTCCGTTCAACGCCTACCTGCTCAAGCGCTCGACGCTGTCGCCGCGGATTCGCGAGGTTGCGCTGCTGCGGGTGGTCCACCTTGCCGACTGTCACTACCTGTGGTCACACCACCTGCCCATCGCCGAACGAGCCGGCCTGAGTTCGCGGGATATCGACGGCATCCGCTCCGGGGCGGGCCTGGATCCGTTGGACCGGACGGTGATTCGCGCCGTCGACGAATTGACGGCCGACAGCAACGTGACGCAGTCCACCTGGGACGAGCTGGGCCGCGCCTTCAGCGACCGGCAACGCATGGATCTGGTGTTCACCATCGGCGGATACCTGTTGCTGGCGATGGCCGTGAACACCTTCGGCGTTGCGGACGAGTCGTAAGGTTGTCTGCTGTGTTGACAAAACCGCTGACCGCCGCGGCGGCCGCCCTTGCCGGTGCCGTGGCCTTCGTTCCCTCGGCCGCCGCGGATCCGGACAACTACGTGGCCTTCCTGTCCCCGTCGCGCAACATCAGCTGCGAGATCGACTACCAGCGCCGCGGCATCCCCGACGGGGCGTTCTGCTTCAGCATCACCCCGCCGCAGTCGGTGACCATGGATGCCGCCGGTGTTCTTTCGCGCTGCGCCGGCGAGGGTTGTCTGGCCAATCCGCCGGAAGGCACGCCGAGCCTCGGCTACGGCCAGACGGCTGGAGCCGGGCCGTTTAGCTGCCGGTCCGAGACGGCCGGCGTGACGTGCACGGTGACCTCGGGGCGCGGCTTCACCATATCCAACGGCGGGATAACGGCCGTGGGCTGACTTTCGGCCCTCAGCCGCCCCGCGCCTCGATCATCGCCGAGCGGTTGACCTTGGTCGCCGCGGTGCGGGGGATGGCATCGACGAACTCGACGGTCTTGGGGGCCTTGTAGTGGGCGAGCCGGCCCTTCGCGTACTCGATCACGTCGTCCTCGGTGAGCGTCGCGCCGGCGGCGAGCTGCACCACCGCATGCACCCGTCGTCCCCACTGCGCATCGGCGAGGCCGATCACGACGACGTCGGCGATCTCGGGGTGGCCCGCCAATGCCGACTCCACTTCCGCCGGAAACACATTCGCGCCGCCGGTGATGATCATGTCGACCCGGCGGTCGACGATGTAGAGGTAGCCGTCCTCGTCGAGGTAGCCGATGTCGCCCGCGGAGCGGAAGCCGTCCTCGGTCGTCGGCAGCGGCGCCGCGCCGCCGACGTAGCGGGACCCCGCGCTCATCGGTGCGCGCAGATAGATTTCGCCGTGCTCGCCCGGGCCGAGCTGTCCGATGCCGGCGTCGAGAATCCGGATCTCGGTGTCCCGGAATCCGCGGCCGACGCTGCCCGGATGAGCGAGCCACTCGTCACCCCGCAGCGCGGTCAGCCCGAGGTTTTCCGTCATGCCGTATGCCGACACGATCTGCTGCGGGCTCAACAACTCGAACCAGGTATGCATGAGCGACGGCGGCATCACCGCGGCGCCCTGCAGGATGAACACGATGCTGGACAGGTCGCGTTCCCGGACATCCGGTCGGGCCGCTATCCGCGCGAGCATCGTGGGCGTGGCCGTGAAGTTGGTGATCTTGAAGCGTTCGATCACGTCCAGAACCAGTGCGGCATCGAACTTTTCCAGTATCACCAGATGATCGCCGGTCAACAGGAAGAAGAAGGTGGCGAAGCCGTTGGTGTGATACATCGGCGCGGGCACCATGATGGTCTGCGGCTGCGCCACCGGCGTCCAGTTCGACAGGAACGGCTCGCCGTGCTGGGGCGTCCAGAGCGACGGCGCCAGGCTGAGGATCACCTTCGGTGTGCCGGTCGAACCGCTGCTGCAGATGCCGTTGACGTTGGGGGACACTGCCACCGGCATCGGGGCGTCGGACTCGGCCGCGGCCTGCTCCTCGAGGCGCCACCGACTCGCCTCATCGACGACGACGGCCGGATCGATCACCTCGCGCACCCGATCCCGCTCCCATTCGGGCAGGTCCCAGTGCATGGGAACGGGAACGGCGCCGATCTTCCAGCAGCCGAGCGTGGCGAGGACCAGGTGCGTCGAGTTCGGAATTGCCAGCGCCACAAGGGAACCGAGCTCGGCGCCGTTGGCGGCCAGCGCGCGCCCCCACTGGTTGGCACGGGCGTCGAGCTCGCCGAACGTCAGCGACTCCGCGGTGCCGTCGAGGGCGACGATGGTCACCCCCGGCTCGTCCCGACGCTGCGCGGCGAGCTCGGAAAGCTTGACCCCGAACGGGATTCCGTCAGCTAGCGGATTCGCCGCGCCTTCGGCCGCGATCGGTTCGGTGGTGCTCACGCCGATACCGGCCCGCTGAACAGCGTCTCCAGGGAGCCGTCCGGGACGCCCGGGATGAGCCGCAGCGCCAGCCCCTCGGCACCCAGCGGCAAGCGGATCAGCGGTTGGGTGTGCCGGTCGAGCACGCTCACGTCGGACTCATCGCAGAAGCCCAGGGCGCCGAGCAATTGATGGGAGGTGCGCAACACCTGCCGGGCGGTGTCGGATGCCTTGAGCCGCAGAACGAGTGCGTCCGCCGACCGAATCTGCGTCGGCAGCGATTCCGGGCGGCAAATGGTGTACTTCGCCAACTCGTGCAGTCCACGCACGGCGACGGCGGCCTCGGCGACGGCGAACCTGACGGCCTGGAAGTCCGCCAGCGGCTTGCCGAACTGGATTCGGGAGCGCACGTGATCGGTGACGATCTGCAGCGCCTGCTGCACCGATCCCAGAATCCGCCATGATCCCAGCACGAGATGAAGGTTAACGTCGTCGGCCGGAATCGTGCCATCGGGTGCGTCGAGGGAAGCGGGCGCCAGGAACGGCCCCAGTTTGGCGTTGGTGCGCGACGCGGCCCGCGGGCGGTACCTGTTGCCGTCCAAGTCGGCGGCGACCCAGTCGCCGGGCAGGTCGCCGTGGTCGATGCGCGGCGCCTCGGGGTTGACCAGGGCGAGGCGCGCGCCGTCGATCGAGAGCAACTCCTCGACGAGGGGATAGGGCAACACGGTCGCGCCGGCCGCGCGGCACAGCACGGCCGCTGCGAGCAGGTCGTCGGGCGCCGACCGGACATCGAGCTCGAACGCGCCGACCTCGGTCAGGGCCGCGCGGGCGGCGTCCCGGACACCGTCGTCCGTTTCGGCGCGCAACGCCGCCGGCGGGCCGCCCAACCGGGCGAGCCGCTTGGCCGCGACGGCGGCAAAGTCGCTGATGTCTTGTGGCAGATCGGTTTTCACCGGTGTTCTCCCAACACGTCGCGGGCCACCAGCATCTTCTGCACCTCGATGGTGCCCGATGCCACGGTGGCCGCCTGTGCGTAACGCCAATGGTCTTCGATCGCCCCGTGCAGTGCGGCACCGGCGCCGCTGTCCAACGCGACCGGGCCCAGGACGTCGAAAAGTAGTTCGGCCACCTGCTGATCACAGGTCGTGGTGGCGATTCGGGCGGCGCTGGCCGCCGCGCCGGCCGCGGGGTCGTCCTGCAACGACACCGCGCGATACGCCAGCAGCCGGGCCACCCGCAGATCGACGAGCGCCCGCACCCACCGGGAGCGCAGCGATTCCGGCAGCGCGCCCCAGTCGTCGCCGAGCGCGGTGCTCATCCGGTCGAGCAGCGATTCGCAGCGCGCGTAGCGGGCGATGCCGACCCGCTCGAAGGCCAGCGCCTCGCGCATGACGCGCCAGCCGTCGCCGACCTCGCCGAGAACGTCGCCGGGGAACGCCTGCACGTCGTCGAGGAACATCTCGTTGAGGTGATGCGGTCCCAGCATCGACCCGATGGGCCGGACGGTGAAGCCGGGCCGGTCCATCGGGATCAGAAAGAGCGTGAGGCGCTTGGGTTTTGGCGCCTCGGGATCGGTGCACGCCGCCAGCACGCACCACGACGCCATCAAAGCGTACGACGTCCACACCTTCTGGCCGGTGATGCGCCAACCGTCCCCATCCGGGATGGCACGCGTGCGCAGCGAGGCCAGGTCGGTACCGGCCTCCGGCTCGGAGAAGCCCTGGCACCAGATCACGTCGCCGGCGGCGATGGCGGCCAGGTGCTTGGCCTTCTGTTCGGCCGTTCCGTAACGCATCAGTGCCGGACCCACCCAGTTGATTCCCATGTACTGCGGGCCGCGGGGCTCGTGCTGGGCCCACATCTCCTCGCGCAGCACCGTCTGCTGCCAGACCGAACCGCCGCCGCCGCCATGCTCTTTCGGCCAGGCCAGCGCCAGCAGGCCCTCGGCCGCCAGCAGTTTGCAGAACGTCTCGGTGGTGGCCAGGTCGCGCGGGTTCTCGGTGCAGGCGCCGAGGAAGTCGGCGGGGATGTTGTTGGAAACCAGCTCGCGCAGGTGCTTTCGCAGCTGCGCGGCGTCGTCGCCGAGGTCGTAATCCATTCGTCGTCATCCCTTCGGCAGCCCGAGCAGCCGCTCGGCGATGATGTTGCGCTGGACCTCCGATGTGCCGCCGTAGATGGTCGCGGCCAGCGCGTCCTGGCGTTCGAAGAGCAGATCCGGATCGCTGAGCGACTGCGTCCCCTCGGCGACGGCGGCGAGCTCCCAAACACGCTGCAAGGTAACCGATCCCAGCAACTTCATGGTGTCGGCCTCCGGGCTCGGTCGTCCGGCCAGCTCGTTGCCCAGGGCGCGGTAGCCGGTGGCCCGCAGCGCTTCGGCGTCCGCGAGCAGGGAGCCGAGTTCCGTGCAGATGTCGGCGGTCGGCTGCGCCCCGCGCACCGCATCCAGCCCGCGCTTGATCTCGACCCAGTTCATGATCCAGATCATCTGGCGTTCGTGGTGCAGCGACGACAAGGCGACGTTCCACCCGCCGTGCAGGGGGCCGAGCAGGTTTTCCGCGGGCACCTCGACGTCATCGAGGAAGACCTCGCAGAAAGTCTCGTCGGAGATCGAGGCCATCCGGATGGGCTCGATGCGCACCCCCGGGGAGTGCAGGTCGAGGATGAGGCACGAAATGCCACGGTGTTTCGGCGCCGCCGGGTCGGTCCGGGCGTACAGCGTGCACCATCGCGATTCGTGGGCTTGGGTGGTCCAGATCTTGTGACCGTTGACGCAGAAGCTGTCCCCGTGGCGTTCGGCGCGCGTGCGCAGGCCGGCGAAATCCGAACCGGCTTCCGGCTCGGACATGCCCAGCGCCCACCACTCGTCACCGCGCAGCAGCGGAACCAGGAGGCGGTCGACCTGGGCCGGCGTGCCGAACTGGCGGATGCCGGGCGCGGCGACGTTGGGGCCGGCGATGTTGGGCAGCTTGGGCGCGGACCGCATCGCCGCCTCGAGCCGCACCTCCATGGCGTCGCGCAGGCCCAGCGACCGGCCACCGTGTTCGCGGCTCCAGGTCGGTTGTAGCCAGCCGGCCTCGAAGGCCGCCCGCTGGTAATCGCGCCGCAGCTTCAGGTCCCAGCGGTAGTCGCGATAGTTGTCGTAATAGTCCCTCGGCAGGAAGTCCGTCAGCCACGCGCCGAATTCGTCGACTATCGAAACCGGCGCGGTCATGCCGCGCCTCCCGCGAAACGGCGGCCCACCTCGAGATAGAGCGCGCGGCTGTCGCCCAGCATGGCGGCGGCCTGCCAGGCGTGCCGGACGTAGAGGTGGGCGTCGTGCTCCCAGGTCTGCCCGAGCGCGCCGTGCACCTGGACCGCGGTTCGCGCGCAATTGCCGGCCGCATCACCGGCCGCCGCCTTGGCCAGCGCCGCGGCGGTCCAGGCATCGGCCGGGGGTGTGGCCGGGTCGCCGAGGCGGGCGGCGGCGGCGTAGGTGAGGCTGCGGGCGCGCTCCACTCCGACGTAGTTGTCGGCGAGCGCATGCTTGATTCCCTGGAACGCGCCGATCGGTGTGCCGAACTGGCGGCGCGTCTTCGCGTGCTCGACGGCGCGATGCAGGGCGGCGCTCGCCGTGCCGACCAGGTCGGCGGCCGCGGCGACCATGGGCGCCGTCAACGCCTTTTCGATGCCGACGGGCGCGGTGGCCAGCGGCTCGGCTTCGACCTCGACGTCCGCCAGCGGCTGGGCGGGGTCGGTCGATTCCCCCGCGACCACGGTCACCCCCGCGCCGCAGCGGGCGACCGCCACCACGGTGCCGTCATCGGAGTGCGCCAGGGTCACCAGCAGTTCCGAACGGGACAGGTTGGGGACCGCGACCGCTCGCCCACGCAGGCGGCCGCCGCGCAGCGTCATCGGCGCGCCGGGCAGCCGAGATCCCCGGGAGTGCACGGCCAGGGTGGCGACGACACCGCCCGCGATGTCGTCGAGAACCGCGTCGAGACCGGCGCCCCGCAACGCGCCTGCGGCCAGGCCGACGCTGCTCAGCAGCGGAATCGGTGCGATCGCGGCGCCGCATTCCTCTAGCACCACCGCGAGCTCGACCGGTCCGTAGTCGCCGGCCCCGGGCGCCGCCAGTTCCGTCCAGCCGAGGTCCACCACCGTCTTCCACAGCGTGCGCCACCGCTCCGGATCCGTCATCGCCTGGCGAGCGGAGTCGGGCGGGCACTCCGCGCGGAGGATGTCGCGCACGGTGTCGCGCAGCGACAGCTGCTCCGAACTCAGTCCGACATCCATAAGACCCCTAACATAATAAAAATAGTAAACTAGCGGCCCGGTTCGCAATCGCACGGGAACACGCATAGGTGGGCGCATGGTCGAGTGGTATTTGTTCCTGCCGCAGGTGCGGCTGTCGGTGGCCGACATCGCGGAGCGGGCACGTCACGCCGAGGCCAGCGGCTTCGACGGCATGGCGTTCATCGACCACCTCGAGGCGCCGGGTCTGCCCGACGAAAGCATCTGGGAGGCAATGGGCGTCGCCAGCTGGGTGGCGGCCAAGACCGAACGGCTGCGGATCGGCCACCTGGTGCTGTGCGACGCGTTTCGGCACCCCGCCGTGTTGGCCAAACAAGCCGTCACCCTGTCCGACGCGTCTGGGGGCAGATTCGATCTGGGCCTCGGCGCGGGGTCCTGGCCCGCGGAGTTCGCCCGATTCGACGTCGGCCGGCGGGATGCGGTGGCCAGGGTCGAGCAGCTGGAGCGGCACCTGGCGCTGCTGCGGCGCTACTGGGGTGACGATCCGCAGGCAGGCCCCCCGCAGGCCCCCCGCAGGTCTCATCCCATCCCGCTCGTCCTCGGCGGCACCGGGCCCCGGATGATGAAACTCGTTCGCACATACGCGGATTGGTGGAACCTACCGGCCAACCACCTCGACAAGCTGTCCACGCTGGTCCCCGCCGCGGGGACGGCCCGGGTCTCGGTTCAGCAGATGGTGGGGTTCGTGCGGGCGGGCGGTGATCCGGACCAGGTGCGCGAAGTGAGCACGCGCCGGTTCGGCAACCTGGGGTCCGGGCTGGTGTGCGGCGACGCCGACGAGCTGATCGCCCACTTCACCGGGCTGGCCGCCCAGCGGGTGGAGCGGTTCTATGTGTGGTTCGCCGACTTCGCCGTTCCCGATTCCCTGCACGAGTTCGGCGAAACGGTGATCAAGGCGTTTGCTGCCGCCGGCGCCGGGCTTCCGTAGGCACGACCGGCGGCCGGGCGAACGGCCCGCGCGGCACCGCGCTGAGCCGGATCTCCGGCAGGTCGACCGACGGGTCGACGGTGTCCAGCCACGCGACGGCCTCGGCGACGTCGGACACCTGGATCGCGTGCATCTCGAAGGGAACGTCCTGCAGCATTTCGGTTTCCACCGGGCCCGGGGTGACGATGTGCACGGCGATGCCGTCGCGGTCGACTTCGGCCGCCAGGGCGCGGGCGAACGCGTTCATGCCGGCCTTCGACGCCGAGTAGGCGGTCCGGGCCATCATCGGCTCGTGCGCCGCCGACGACGACACGAACACGAACCGCGAGCCCGCCCGCATCCGCGGCAGCGCGGCGGCGGTCACCACGAAGCAGGAATCCAGGTTGGCCGAGAGGATGGTCCGCCACTGCTCGAACGTCTGCTTGCGGACGTACGTCCCGCCCAGCGTTCCGGCGGCGTGCACGAGGAGGTCGATCCGCTCCAATGCGCTTGTGGCAGCGGCAAATCCGTCCGGGTCCGATGCATCGGCCACGATGTGGCGCGCGCCGATCTCCGCGGCGGCCGCCCGCAGCGGGGCCTCGCGGCGCGCCGCCAGCACCACGTCGTAGCCCAGCTCCACCAGCTTGCGAGCGCACCCCTTGCCGATCCCGCCGCTGCCGCCGGTGACCAATGCGGTTCTCAAGGCTGCCTCTTTAGGGTTGGCGGAAGTCCCGCGTCCGCGACAGCGCCTGCGGCGACAGCGCGTGAATTCGTTGATCGTGCCGGTCGGAGAGCACATAGGTCTGCGTGTCGGCGAGATGACGACCCGCGATGCGGCGCGCCCGGTCGACGTCGCCCTCGGCGATGGTCTCGGTCAGCTTGACGTGCGTGCTGAGCACCGCGCGGCGTTGAGCCAGCGACGGGTAGGTGCCGCGTGCCGCGCTCTCGTCCGCCCACTGTTGTTCATGGCTGGTCCACAGCGTTTCCAGGCTGCCGACCACCGCGATGATGGTGTGGTTGCCGCAGCCGCGAACCACGAGATCGTGGAATTCGCGGCCGATTTCGGTGAACAGGCCGCCGTCCTCGATGTTGTCGGCCATGGACTCGTTGACCCGGTTGAGCTCGGGGACCAAGGTGTCGGCCCGGTCGGGGCGGCGCGCGGCCAGCGCGGCGCACGCGGGCTCGAGTTCCTGCAACGCCATGCCGAGGTCGGCCACCGCGACGGACTCGCTTTGCAGCAGCAGCCCGAGCATGTACGCGGCGCTGGTCTTCGCCGGGGCGTGCACGACGGCGCCCCCGCGGTTACCCCGCCGGACCGAAACCAGCCCCTCGGTTTCCAGGATTCGCAGCGCTTCGCGCAAAGAAACCAGGCTCACGTTGAACTGTTCGACGAGCACCTCTTGGCGCGGCAACAGGTCGCCGTCGGCGAGCTCGCCGTTGATGATCTGGCGGCGCAGCTCGTCGGCTACGATTTCTGCGATCCGCGGCGCCGACAATCGGCGACGGGCGTCGGGGCCAATTCCCAAGGCGGTCATCCGATCCTCGAAACAACTCAACTCGCTGGCTTAGCTATTTTAGCAGTAATGGTATAAATAGCTTCTTCGATCGCGTGCCGGTCGGGAGGGCGGTGTAAGTGAGCGAGCGGTCCGACAGCCACCCGGCACCGCTGCATGACCTGCGTGTCATTGAGATCAGTGACCGGATAGCCGGCAGCTACTGCGGCAAGCTACTGGCCGACGCCGGCGCGCAGGTGCGCAAAATCGAACCGGCGCAAGGAGATTGGCTCCGCCGGTACTCCGCGACGCAATCGACGGTGCCGGACGGGCAGAGCTCGCCGTTCTTCGCCTACCTCAACGCCGGCAAGCGCAGCATGACTTACCCGCCCGGCACGCAGCGGTTCTCGGACGAACTGGCCGGCGCGGACGTTGTCGTGGTCACCGCGGGCCGGGCGCGGGCCGCGGCGCTGGGCGTCGACCCGCAGCGGCTGCTGGCCGCCTCGCCGCACGCGATCGTCGTCACGATCTCCGACTTCGGCTGGACGGGCCCCTATGCCGAGCGGGCCGCCAGCGAATTCACCCTGCAAGCGTGGGCGGGCTCGCCGGGCTTCCGTGGCGATCCCGCCGGACCGCCCATCTCCATCGGCGGCGACCTGGGGGAGTACATGGGCGGCGTGTACGCGGCTTTCGGCGTACTGGCCCTGCGCCGCCGGGTGGAGCGCGGCGGCCCCGGCGAGCACCTCGATCTGTCCATGCTCGAGGCGTTGACCGCGATGCAGAGCAGCGAATGGCTGCACTCCCAGCTGCTGCGCGTTCCGCCGATCCGTCGCACGCTCGAGGTGCCATCGATCGAGCCCGCGAAAGACGGCTACGTCGGGATCACCATGGTCACCGGTCAGCAATGGCTGGACTTCGTCGCGATGGTCGAGTGCCCCCAGCTCGAGGAGATCGAGCAGCTGCGCTTCCAGATCGGCCGGTGGGCCTACCGCGATCTGATCCGCGAACAGATCGGGCCATGGCTGGCCGAACGGACGGTCGAGGAGGTCGTCGAGCTTGGCCAATTGTTCCGGCTGCCCATCGCGGCGCTGGGCAACGGCTCCACGATCCGCCAGCTGGAGTACGTGACGCAACGGGGGGTGTTCATCGCCAATCCCGCCGGCTTCCACCAGCCCCGGCCGCCGTGGCTGATGTCGGCGTGCGCGGCCGCCCCGGCGCGGGCCGCCCCGGCCCTGGGTGCGGATAACGACGAGAACCCCTGGCGGCCAAGGGGATCCGAGGTGAGCCCGGACGTGCGTGGGCTGCCCCTGGCGGGTGTGCGCATCGTCGACCTGACCGCGTTCTGGGCCGGTCCCGCGGCCACCCACCTGCTGGCCGCCTTCGGTGCCGACGTTGTCAAGGTGGAGTCGATCCAGCGGCCCGACGGCATCCGATACTCCGGCGGCATGCGCACCGATGTCGACGATTGGTGGGAATACGGCTGGGTGTTCCACGCGATGAACACCAACAAGCGTTCCGTCACATTGGATTTGGGTTGCGACGACGGCCGTCGCCTGTTCACCGAGCTGGCCGCCGGCGCGGACGTGGTGATCGAGAACTTCTCACCGCGGGTGATGGACCAGTTCGGCCTGACCGCCGAGGCGCTGCTAAACGTGAACCCCAAGCTCGTCGTTGCCCGGATGCCCGCGTTCGGACTGGACGGGCCGTGGCGGGACCGGGTCGGGTTCGCCCCGACCATGGAACAGATCGCCGGCCTGGCCTGGGTGACCGGGTTGCCCGATGCCCCGCCGGTGACCCCGCGCGGTGCCTGCGATCCGTTGGCCGGGGTGCACGCCGCGTTCGCCGTGCTGGCCGCGCTGACCTTCGCCGAACGCACCGGTTCGGGCCAGCTGGTCGAGCTGCCGATGCTCGAGACGGTGCTGAACGCCACCGCGATTCAGGCGATCGAAGCCGAGGTCTTCGGGACGACGATGACCCGCCGGGGCAATCGCGGTCACGGCGAGGCGATCCAGAACATCTACCGGTGTGCCGGCGACGACGACTGGATCGCCGTCACCGTGCGCGAGGACGCGCAGTGGCGTGCCCTGGTCGAGTTGATGGGCCGACCCGCGTGGTGCGACGAGGGGCTGGCCACCGTCGCCGGGCGGCGGCAGCGGGCGGACGACGTCGATCGCCGGCTCGCGGATTGGTTTGCCGGCCAACCCCTTCAGCCGACGGTGGAGCGGCTGGCCGCCGCCGGTGTTCCCGCCGCGCCGGTGGTGTCGCCGTCGCTGGTCACCGACAATCCGCAGCTGCGCCATCGGGGGTTTTTGGAGACCTTGCACCACCCGAGCACGGGCGCGGGCCTCTATCCCTGCCCACCGTTCGCCCGGCTGGCCGGTCAGGACGAGTGGCTGCGGTGTCCGCCGCCGCGGTTGGGCGAGCACAATGAGGAGATACTGCGCGAACGGTGCGGGCTGACCGACGAAGAACTGACGCGCCTCGCAACCAGCGGGGTGATCGGGACCCGACCCAAGGGCCTGTAAGGAGTGGAGGGCATCTGATGCGCGTGACGGTTGACGAGAACCTGTGCGAGGCCAATGGCTTCTGCGAATCGCTGGCGCCGGAGGTTTTCGAACTGGGGGACGAGGACGTCGTGCAGATCGCGGAGGGCCCCGTGCCGCCGCGACTGGAGATCGACGTGCGCGCCGCGGTGGACCAGTGCCCCAAGGCCGCGCTGCGGCTCACCCAGTGAGCCCCTAGCGCCGCTCGGCCAGCGAGATCGACATTGCGTCGAAGATGGACATGTTGGTCATCAGGTTCGGGTGAGCGACCGTTGCCGGCCCGATCTCGATGTCGTCGCAGCGCAACAACAGCTCGTCGAACACCGCGCGGAGTTCGGCGCGCGCCAGCATCGCGCCGAGGCAGTGGTGCGGCCCGCCGCCGCCGAAAGCCACGTGCGGGTTGGGTTGCCGGCCGATGTCGAACGTGAACGGCGACGAGAAAACGTCCTCGTCACGGTTCGCCGACCGCAGCGTCGAGACCATTCGCTCGCCCTTGGCGATGCGCTGGCCGTCCATCTCGACGTCGACCTTGGCGGTGCGCGTCCAGTAGGCCACCGGGGACGCCCAGCGCAACACCTCCTCGACCGCGGTCGGCCGCAGGCCTTCGTCGGAGCGATAGCGCTCGACCTGCTCCGGGTTGGCCAGGAAGGCCTGCAGTCCGATCGCCAGGGCGTTCTTGGTGGTGTCGCTGCCGGCGAAGGCCAACACGAAGAAGAAGAATTCGAGTTCGTTGGGGGGCAACCGGAATTCCACGCCGTCGTCGCCGGTGATCACCGCCGACGCGAGGGTGCTCCAGATGTCATCGGTGGGATTGCGTCGCTTCTCGGCGGTCAGCTCCATCGCGTAGTCGAAGACGGACGCGAAGAGCTCCACTTCCACGTGCCCGCTCGGGCTCGCTTCCGGGGCGAGCGCCTTCAGGATGCGGTCGAAGAGGTCGAAGACCCGCGGTCGGTCCTCCTCCGGGATGCCGATGATGTCGCCGATCACCGTCATCGGCAACGCGTCGGCGACGTCGGAGATCCAATCGCCACCGCCCGCGGCGAGTAGGTCGTCGATCATCCGCGCCGCCCGGGCCCGGATGCCGGCCTCCAGCTTGGCGATCGCCCGCGGATTGAACGCGTTGGAAATGAGTTTGCGACGTTTGTTCAGGTCCGGGGGGTCCAGCGTGATGATCGTCGGCGACGACGAGAACATGGCAACCGGCTGAATGAGCGGCCCGTCGGCCGCGGTGAACGAGTCGGTGTCGCGGTGCAGGCGGACGGCGTGCCGGTGTTTGGTCGCCACCCAGAAATCGCGGTGGACGGTCTGGGCGACGCCGGGGGTCAGTTCGTGTCGGAACAGGGGCCGGCTGCGCCGTAACTCCGTGAACAACTCGTCGGGAAACCCGTTGCGCCACAAGCCGAAATCGGAAAGATCCACTGCCGCAGCCGTCATCTGTAACCCCGCTCTGCCGGACGCGTTTGGTCCCGCGTTGACGTTCAATGCTTAAAATAGTAAAAATAGACCTTGTCGTCGAACCGCGGTGAGTGATGGGCGGCCCAGTTGCGCTCGGCTCGCCTCGGTCAGGGCGGGATATGGAGAGCTCGTGACGCATACAATTTCGGATCCGGCGTCGGATCCGGCCGGAGATCCGTCGGAACGTGAGTTCGGACAGTCCGGCATCGCGCTGTCGACCTATCGGTTCCCGACGGGCTGGTTCATCGTCGCCTTCGGCTCCGACCTGGCCGCGGGTGACGTCAAGCGGGCGCATTACTTCGGTGAGGAGCTCGTCATCTTCCGCACCGAGTCCGGCCGGGTGCACGTGATGGACGCCTATTGCCAGCACCTCGGCGCCAACCTCGGTGTCGGCGGCACGGTGGAAGGCGACAACATCGTCTGCCCGTGGCACGGCTGGCGCTGGCGGGGCGACGGCACGAATGCTCTGATTCCCTACAGCAAGATCGGTTGCAAGAACAACGTCCGTATCCGCACTTACCCGACCGTGGAGTGGTACGGCTTCGTGCTGGCCTGGCACGAGCGCCACGGCCGGGCGCCGTATTGGCAGCCCCCCGTGCTGCCCGAGCTGGAGACCGACGAGTATTACCCGCTGCACCCGCACACCCAGATGCTCAACCGGGTGAAGGTGCACCCGCAGATGATCATCGAAAACGCCGCCGACCCCTACCACGTGCAATACGTGCACAAGGCCGCCAACCCGGCCACCACCGCGTCGTTCGAGGTGTCCGGCTACCACTTGCACGCCACCGTCAACGCCCATTTCGGCGGCGGGCGCGCGTCAACCTGGCTGACCCCCAACGGGCCAGTCGACGCCAAGATCATTTACGACAACTACTCGCTGGGGCTGGGGGTCGTCCGGTTCCCCAGCGAGCTGGTGGCCACGGTCCAGGTGACCGGGCAGACGCCGGTGGACGAGGATTACACTGATTACTTCTACACGCAGGCCTCCGTCCGCGAGCCCGGCGACACGGGCGACGTGCCGACCGGTCGCGCCGCCAAATTCCTGGCGCTGCAGCAAGAGGTCATCAAACAGGACTTCTTCACCTGGGAGAACATGAAGTACTTGGAGAAGCCGAACCTGGCTCCCGAAGAGGCGCATGACTATGCGGCCCTTCGTCGCTGGGCCCACCGCTTCTATCCGGGCCCGCAGCCCGCGCCGTCCGACTTCGGCTACACCGCGGCCGGTGAGCCCGACCCGGCGGCCGCAAAAGCCTGATCGGCGAGCCGATGCATGCCGACCGGAGCGCGCCGTCAGGGCCCTCCGATTTCGGCGTCGAGAGCTTCACCGTCCCCGCCGTGCTCGATCGGCGCGCCGAGCAGCATCCCGACCGGGTGATGATGTCGATCGGCGGTGTCGACGTGACGTTCGAGCAGATGCGGCAGCGGTCCTGCGCCGCGGCGAACATGCTGACCGACTTGGGTGTTGGACGCGGCGACGGCGTGGCCTTGTTCACCGGCACGTGCCCGGAATGGGTCTACTTCTGGTTGGGTGCGGCGCGCATCGGCGCGGTCAGCGCGGCGGTCAACGCCGCGAACAAAGGCGACTTTCTGGCGCACACCCTGCGGCTGGCCCAGGCCAAGGTGATCCTCACCGATGCCGAGCGCCGGCCCCGGGTCGACGAGGTCGTCGGCGCGCTGGATCAGGTGCCCACCGTTGTGCTGCAAGGCGATTCGCTCGAGGCGGCACTGAACAGTGACGCCGGCCGGCCGGTCGCCGACCTCACCGCGGCGCTGGGGGAGGTGGGCTGTCTCTTCTACACGTCGGGCACCACCGGGCCGTCGAAAGCGGTTGCCACGACGTGGCATTACCTGTTCACGGTGGCCGCGACGGTCGCGTCGGCCTGGGAATTGCGCGCCGGGGAGGTGCTGTGGACGGCGATGCCGCTGTTCCACCTGAGCGCGGCGCCCAGCGTGCTGGCGCCGATGCTGCTGGGCGCGACGACGGCGCTGGCGCGGGCGTTTCACCCCGGCGAGGTGTGGGACGACGTCCGCGCCCGCGGCGCGGTCGGCTTCGCCGGCGCCGGCGCGATGGTGGCCATGCTGCGGAACCTACCCCCGGATCCGCGCGACGGGCAGCTGCCGTTGCGGTTCATCTCCGCGGCACCGATCACCGCTGAGGCCTATCGCGACATCGAAACGCGTTACGGCTGCCGCGTCGTCACGATGTACGGGATGACCGAGGCCTTCCCGATCGCCGTCAAGGCCCTCGCCGACGACGGGGCGCCCGGAACATCGGGGCGGCCGAATCCGAACTTCGACGTGCGCGTCCTCGACGACGGCGGCGATCCGGTGCCCGCCGGCGCACTCGGGGAGATCGCGTGCCGACCGCGCCATCCCCACGTCATGAGCGAGGGCTACGTCGGCCAAGGCCTGCGGGTGATTCCCCACCAAGAATGGTTTCGCACCGGCGATCTGGGCCGGATCGACGCGGAAGGCAACCTGACGTACGTCGACCGCAGAAAAGACTCGCTGCGCCGCCGTGGCGAGAACGTCTCCTCGGTGGAGGTGGAAACCGTCGTGATGAGTCATCCCGCCGTGGCCGAAGCCGCCGCGGTCGGGGTGCCCAGCGACTTGGGCGAAGACGACATCCTGGTGGTCGTGACGTTGCGGCCCGGGGCGGCAGTCGATTACACCGAGCTGCTCGACTTCTGCGCGGCCCGGATGCCCTATTTTTGCGTGCCGCGATTCGTCGAGACCGTCGACGAGCTCCCGAAGAATGTCATCGGGCGGATACGCAAGGACTTGTTGCGCGAGCGGGGGGTGACTGCAAAGGCGTGGGATCGTGAAGCTCAGGGCTATATCGTTAGCCGGTAAGTTACGTTAATGTTACGTAATCGTCGGAAAGTTACTTTAATGTTACGTCCGTCCGCTCATTGGCAGTCGTTTCCCAGGAGAGTCTGGAGTCCAGAATGACCATGTCCTATCAGGAGCAGCAGATGCTGCAGGCCGCCACGGGTCGCGCTGCCATCCTCAACCTGAACGCCCGACACAACCGCGCCTACTCCGACGGGGATCGCGAGCGCTGGATCGCCACCTTCCGCCACTCCGGCGCCACCTATCACCGCGACGGCGACACGTTCGACGACCTGCGCGCGGCATTCGACGGTGGCGACGGGCAGCGGCTGGTCACGGTTGACCACGAGATCCGCGTCGACGGGGTCAACGCGACACAGCATTGCGTCGCCGTGCTTTTCGCCGCGATGTACGGTGACACCACGCTGCGCGCCACCGGCATATTCCGGGACACGCTGATCTACGAGCGGGGCGGCTGGTACTTCACTTCCCGCTCGCTGCAATGGGATTCGGTGCCCAGTCGGCACCCGCTCGTTATGTGAGCGGCGTGGACCCGGACCTCAGTTACCAGCTGGCCTTCGGCACCTACGACGACGCGCTGCGGATGGTCGGCGCGACCAGCGAGCCGCGCACCGCGGCCACGGCGGTCAGCGGGGCGCGCATCCAGTTGTTCGCCGCGATGGTCCACGACGGCAATCGCTCCTACTGGGACGCCGAGTTCGCCCGCGGCAAATGGGGGGGCCTGCTGGCGCCGCCGGCCTTGCTGATGGGCTGGCTGATCCCGCCGCCCTGGGAGCCGCGAGGCCGGCCGCCGGTGGCATCGCTGGTGTTGCGGGTACCGCTGCCGGGCACCACATTCATCAACGCCGCCAACGACGTTGAGTTCGGAGAGCCCATCATCGAAGGCGACGTGCTCACCGTGGTCGAGGAACTGGTGTCGGTGTCACCGGAGAAGCGGACGCGGCTGGGCGTCGGCCATTTCGTCGAAACGCTGGAGACGTACCGCCGCCAGGACGGGGCGGTGGTCGCCACCTGCCGCAACACGTTGTTCCGGTTCACGCCGGGGGCGGCATCGTGACCGCAGACGACCTCAGCTTCGACGACATCACCGTTCCGGTCGACCTGCCCGAGGTGGTCGACCACATTGGCTACCAGCGGGTGGTCGAGAATGCCGGAGCGACGTGGGATTACTTCCCGGGCCACTTCGACCCCGAATACGCTCGGCGGCAAGGCAATCCGACGATCTACGTCAACACGATGCACCTCGCCGGCTTCGCCGACCGCGTCGCGACCGATTGGGCGGGCCCGAGCAGCCGCGTGGTGCGGCGCTCGTTGCGGTTGATGGGCTCGGTGTACGCCGGCGACACCATGATCGGCCGGGGACGAGCGGTGGCCAAGCGGCTGGACACCTCGGTGGACCCGCCGCGTCGCCTCGTCGACCTCGAGATCCAAGTGACCAATCAGCACGGCGCGCTGTGCTGCCCGGTCGAACTCACCCTGCAGATGCCGCATGGCCCCGGGCGATGACGAGGTGGCCGCAGGTTCTATAAGGGCGGCAACTGCCCTTTGCACACCAGGGTCTGAAGCTCGACATACTCGTCGAGGCCCTCGGGGCCGAACTCGCGACCGATCCCGGACTGCTTGAAGCCGCCGAACGGCGCGCCGATGTCCAGCGTGTACATGTTGATGCCGTAGGTGCCGGTGCGCACACCCGCGGCGATCTGAAGGCCGTGCGCGATGTCGGAGGTCCACACCGAACCGGCCAGGCCGTAATCGCTTTCGTTGGCGATCCGGATCGCGTCGTCCTCGTCGCGGTAGCGCAGCACGGTCAAGACCGGCCCGAAGATCTCCTCCCGGGCGATGCGCATGTCGTTCGTGGCGTCGGTGAACAGCGTCGGCCGCACATACCAGCCCCGGGCCGACGGACTGTCCTGGCCGCCGAGCACGATGCGGGCGCCGTCGGCCTGGCCGGACTTGATGTAGTCCTGCACGCGACGCTGTTGCCGTTGCGCGACAAGGGGTCCGATGTCGGTGGCGTCGTCGGCCGGATCGCCGACGTTCAGGCCCGACATCATCTCGGCCAGCGCGTCGACGACCTCGTCGTGGCGCCGGTCGCTGACCAGGATGCGGGTCTGCGCGACGCAGGCCTGACCGTTGTTCATCAGACCGGCGGTTTTCAGGCCGGCAACGGTCTTGTCGATGTCGGCGTCGTCGAGAATGATCGCCGCGGACTTGCCGCCCAGTTCCAGGCTGACGCGTTTGAGCTGATCGCCGCACAGGGCGGCGATGCGACGCCCGACGGCGCTGGAACCGGTGAACGCGATCTTGTCCACACCCGGATGGCGCACGAGCGCCTCCCCGATCTCGGGGCCGCCGGGCAGCACCGAGACGACGCCGTCGGGGAGGTCGAGCTGCTCGATCATTTCCGCCAACCACAAAGCGTCCAAGGGCGTTTCGGGTGCCGGCTTGATGATGACCGTGCAACCGGCGATCAACGCCGGAATGAGTTTGGGCATGATCAGGAACTGCGGCACGTTCCACGGCACGATCGCACCGACCACGCCGACCGGGGCCCGGCGCAGGTGCACCTCGCCCAGCACGCCCTGGCGCCGTTCCTCCCAGGGAAACTCGCGCGCGGCGGCCAGCGCCAGATGGATGAGCGTCGCGGCGGCCGCCGCTTGGCCCAGCCGGCTGAAACTGCGCGGGGAGCCCATCTCGTCGGTGATCAGGTCGGCCATCTCGTCGATGTGTCCGGCGTAGATCCCGGCGAGCTGTTCGACCTTGGCCATGCGCTCGGCGTGCGTCATCCGCGGCCACGGACCGCGGTCGAACGCCACTCGCGCGGCGGCAACCGCGGCGTCCACGTCCGCGGGCCCGGCCAACTGGACGTGGCCGATCGGTTCCTCCGAGTGCGGGGAGATGACGGCGAGCTGCCGGGGGTTGGCGGGCTTGCGCCACTGCCCCCCGATGAAGAGTTCGCTGTAGGACCGGTGGTCGACAACTGCTGTCATCGGACACTTCCTCGAGGGGTTGGGCGCACCTGGCACAGTGACCGTGAATTCGCTATTGACGCTAACATAGCGAAAAAAGCAGCGAGGGCCGATATGACCAGCGATTGGCGCAGTTACCCGTTCCAGTTGGTGCCCGGCGACAGCCAGCTGGATTTCCCCGCCGCCGAGGGCGAGCATCCGGATCAGGAGTCGGACACCTGGTTCATCGCCGGGCAGCTTGATGCCGCCGAGACCGGCCGGTCGTTCGCCTTTCTGACGATCTTCAACAAGAACCGGCCCGGCGGCACCGTGGTCGCGGATTTCTATACGCTGGCGCTGTTCGATTTGGATTCCGGGGACTACGGCACCTACACGGACTACGACATGCCGCCGGCCAACCTCAAGCCCGGAGCGCAGCACAAGTTGGCGTTGACCCCCGGCTATCTCGACATCCATTACGCCAGCGGGGCCGGCACCGCCTCCTGGACCACCTGTCGCGACGGCGATGGCGGGCTGCTGCCCTACACCTACCGCGTCAGCCTGGTCGGCGAGGACCAGTCGGGCCGGCCCATGCGGCTGGACCTGGCCGTAACACCAACGCGCGCACCGACACCGGTGGGCGCGTCGACCTACAACGGGAAGATCTGCTGCTTCGGCCAGACCGAAACCTATTCGTATTTCCAGACCGGCATGGCGATGACGGGCACCCTGCGCTGGGGTGACCTGGTCCAGCAGGTGTCCGGCAGCAGCGGGCACATCGACCGGCAATGGTTCCCGAAATACGCCGGCGGCGGGGGAACCGGGGGAGACCCGAGGGCCCGCTCGCACGAATGGCGCACCATAAACTTCGACAATGGCGTGGACCTGAGCATCTGGCGGCAGTTCGACCGCACCAATGGCAATGCGCTGCAACCGTTTACCGGCGTGACAACCAGCCATCCCGATCCCGCCGTGCCGCCCGAATGCGCCGAAGACGTCGAGGTGACGGTCAGCAGCTACGTGCGCTGGCCGGACGCGGTGCAGCCGTTGGTGCGGCCACACGCGGACGCCCGCTACCTGCCGGACCGGCACCGGATCACCTGCCGCACCATGCAACTCGACATCGTCGGGGAGCCGCTGGTGCCCGCGCCCGCCCACGGCCTGCCCATCGAGTACATGGAGGGCCCCTACCGGTACCGCGGAACGTTGTGGGGCGAGCCCGTGACCGGCTTCGCGTTCAATGAGCGCTCCCTGGCCCTGTACCGGGATTGGGAGCTGGTCGAAGTGCTGACCACCACCGTCGCGAACATGGAGCCGGCCGACCGGGACCTGCAGACGGCCGCCGGCCTGCTGGTGCAGCTGCTGGCCCGGGGCCGCCGAAGCGAAGCGATCGGCTTGTTGACCACGGTGCGTTCGGGCCAAAACGACACGCTCACAACGTTGTTGGACGATCTGGTAACGGCGCTGTCCGTCGAGGGTTGAGGGACCGGGCCGCGAGACTGAAACCACGCACGTGTGTTGCGGCGTGTCGTGTGCGTGGTTTAAGTGTCGCGAAGCGCCTGGGCCCAGGCGTTGTGGCGATGCTGCAGTCCCGGTTCGCTGCGGCCGAACAGCAGGTGATCGCGGGCACCGGACTCGAGGTTGGCCTGCAGGCCTTCGACCAGCCGGTAGTCCTCGTCGCGCACCGTGGCGTGGGCGTAGTCGAAGACGGCCTGCGCGCCCGCGGCCACCGATTCGTCCGAAATGTCCAGCGGCGTCGAATTCTGATGCACCGTAATCGATCTCCCCGGGCGATCACCGGGGTAGATCCGAAACAGCTCGCCGTTGGCGATGGTCACCGACAGCACGATGTTGGGGAACAACGCGTAGATGACGACCATGTTCTGGAACGGATCCCATTGCTCCTCGGGCACTTCGTCGAGTCCCAGGATCGTGTTGAGCGGGAAGATCAACCGATGGTGCGGGCCGAACGCGTCGAACACCGTGCAGTTGCTGCGCGCGATGGTGGCGAAGGTCTGCTGGTGCACGGTGGCGAAATGGTAGTTCTCCGAGAAGGTGTCGACCGCAAGCTTCCAGTTGATCGGGCAGTCGAGCACCTTTTCGCCCAGCGGCGACCAGCGTCCGATGCCCCACGAATCCAGCTCGTCGGCCAGGGGGCCGAGGTGTGCGGCCACGTCCAGGACGGACCCGGGATTCAATGCGACCCAGAGGAATCCGGCGAACTCGGCGGCCGGGAGCTCGGTCAGCCCTTCGGCCTTAACGCTTATGTCCGGGAAGCCCTCGCGACCGGGCAGCGCGACCAGCCGCCCGGTGTTGTCGTACGTCCACGCGTGGTACGGGCAGGTGAAACGCTTGGCCGTGCCGCAGCCGGTCGCCACCTGCGACTGGCGATGCAGGCAGACGTTGTCGAACGCCTTGACCGACCCGTCGGCCGTCCTGGTCAGCAGGAGCGACCGGCCCATCACCGTCTTGGTGCAGTACGCGCCGGGGCCGGGCAACTCCGAGACGTAGCCGACCAACTGCGGGCTGGCCAGCACCATGGCCCGGTCCCGTTCGTGACGCTCGGCCGAGGTGTATGCCCGCGCCTCGACCCGGGCCTGCTCCGGGGCGAGGTCGGTGGTCTTGTCGCGCGCCAGCTTCAAGGCGCGGCGGGTGAGGTCGATCAACTGGTCGCGTTCCATCTGACCAGTACAGACCTTGCCACAGTTGTAAGGTCAAGGAGTGGCTGAGCAGTTGCTGATCGGCGACGTCACGGCCCTGACCGGGATCGCGTCCGGCCGCATCCGCCACTACGAGAAGATCGGCCTGCTGCGCGCCGAGCATCTGTCCAACGGCTATCGGGTCTTCGACGTGGAGCAGGTCCTCGACCTGCTGCGCATCGACCTGATGCGAAGTCTCGGCCTCAGCATCAATGACATCCAGCGCCTGACCGAGGGCGGGCGCACCACGCTGGCGGGTGTCCTCGACGAGCACCGGACGTTGCTGATGCGCCAGCGCGACCGGCTGGACCAGTTGATCGCGGCCATCGATGCCGCGACCGACTGTCCCGACGCCGACGTCAGCGAGGACATCCTGCGCCGGCTGGCGACCACGCACCGCGACAGCATCGGCGTCATCGGGCGGCTCAGCGCGCCGTTGGCCGCGCCCGTCGCCGCCATGTACGCCGACCTGTTCGACGAGTGGGAGTTACCGGTTCCGGTCTTGTTCGGCCAGATGGTGCTGCCGCCGGCGGCCAGCACCCTGCTGGCCCAACTGGCCGAGACCCCGGGACGCGAGGTGCTGTTCGACCGGTTGCGCACCCTCGCGGGCGACGTGATCGGGTTGGGTGACGATCGGGCGGCCGCGACGGAACTCGCGCGCAGCTGGATCGCCAAGCAGCTGGCCGACCCGCTGCCCGACGACGTGGTCGGCGTGCTTCGGAGCGTGCAACCGTCGTTGGAGCGTGACCCCGTGATCGTGCAGGGCTTCCGCGCCTGGGCGGGATCGATCAACCCGGCGGCCGCTCATTTCCTGGACGAGATCGCGCGCGAGACTTCTCGCCGCGGCCTGGAGGCCGTCAGCGTCATCGTCCTGCCCGCGCCGCCGCCTTGCCAAACCGACGATGCGGCACTGTGATGCACATGTGACCTGTGTGGTCAATGTGTCAGATGGTATTTCTGTCGTACCCTGTCGCTTGTGTCCTCGGTGTCGCGGCGTGACCTGCTCAAATTGGCGGCGGCGACGCCCGCCTTGGTCGGCCTGGGCGTCGCCGGCGCCTCGTTGCGCCCGGCTCCCGCGGCGGCGTCGCTCGGCACCCTGCTCGACTACGCGGCCGGCGTCATCCCGGCCAGCCAGATCCGCGCCGCCGGCGCCGTGGGCGCGATCAGGTACGTGTCGGACCGACGACCCGGCGGCAACTGGATGCTGGGCAAGCCCATCCAGGTCGACGAGGCGCGCGACCTCAACAGCAGCGGGCTGAAGATCGTCTCCTGTTATCAGTACGGCAAGGGCAACACCGCCGACTGGCTCGGCGGCGCCAACGCCGGCATCCAGCACGCGCAACGTGGAATGCAACTCCACGCCGCCGCGGGCGGGCCCGCCACCGCGCCGATCTACGCATCCATCGACGACGACCCCTCTTACGACCAGTACAAACAGCAGATCGCGCCGTATCTGCGGTCATGGGAGTCGGTGATCGGTCATCAGCGCACAGGTGTGTACGCCAATTCCAAGACGATCGACTGGGCGCTGCACGACGGATTGGGCTCTTACTTCTGGCAGCACAACTGGGGCTCGCCCAAGGGATTCACCCATCCCGCGGCCCATCTGCATCAGGTCGAAATCGACAAACGCAGCGTCGGCGGGGTCGGGGTGGACGTCAACGAGATCCTCCAGCCGCAATTCGGGCAGTGGGCCTAGCCTCCCCGGCCCTTCCGCCGGCACCGGCGGGCCGCAACTCTTAGAGATCCCAGCAAACACTCGTTCGCTCATTTCCGGAAACGGCGGGAGCGGCCGCCGCCGCGCCGACGCGACTGAGGCGGCCTCCGCACGGCTCGACGGCTCGAAATTTTTACATAACGATTACATAACAAAACTGCTTTGATCAGCGCAGTTATAGCTACTCGACCGTAACCACCTGCATGCAGCGGGTTTGTTCGGCGCGCCCGCGCCGCGGCCTAAACCCGGTGTTACCCACGACACGGTTACCCGCGCGTAGAACTCACCAGTAACCGATCAGCACGCGAAACGAGGGTCGATCCTTATGACACTCTTAGTGGGGCCGATGCAGTCCGCCGCGCCGCTCGAGCCATACGGCGGCCCGCCGACAACACACCGGCCAGACGGATTTTTGGTCGCGATTCGATGCGGAATCGACGGACTCTCCAGAGTTCCTGTCCCCTTCGGACCGGCTGAACGCACTGATACGTAAGACGTACATGAGGCATTGAGGGAGATACAGACGTGACGATCCACGAGCACGGCCGGGTGTCCGCTGAGCGCGATCCGAACGGACCGCACACCGCCCATGCTCTGGTCGACCGTCTGACGGCCGGAGAGCCGTACGCCGTCGCGTTCGGTGGCCAGGGCAGCGCCTGGCTGGAAACCCTCGAAGAACTGGTGTCGTCGGCGGGCATCGAATCCGACCTGGCAACGCTGGTCGGTGAGGTCGAGCTGCTGCTCGAGCCGGTGGCCAAGGAGCTCGTCGTGGTGCGCCCGATCGGTTTCGAGCCGCTCGCCTGGGTGCGCGCGCTGGCGGCCGAAGACCCCGTCCCGTCGGCCAAGCACCTGACGTCGGCCGCGGTGTCCATCCCCGGCGTGCTGCTCACCCAGATGGCGGCCGTGCGCGCGCTGGCGCGCCAGGGCATGGACCTCAACGAGACCCCGCCGGTGGCCGTCGCCGGGCACTCGCAGGGCGTCCTGGCCGTCGAGGCGCTGAAGGCTGCGGGCGCCCGCGACGCCGAGCTGCTCGCGATGGCGCAGCTGATCGGCGCGGCGGGCACGCTGGTGGCCCGCCGGCGCGGGATCTCCGTGCTGGGCGACCGCCCGCCGATGGTGTCGGTGACCAACGCCGACCCGGAGCGCATTCGCCGGCTGCTCGACGAGTTCGCGCAGGACGTCCGGACCGTGCTGCCGCCCGTGCTGTCCATCCGCAACGGCCGGCGTTCGGTCGTCATCACCGGCACGCCCGAACAGCTGTCCCGGTTCGAGCTCTATTGCCAGCAGATCGCGGAGAAGGAAGAGGCCGACCGCAAGAACAAGCTGCGCGGCGGCGACGTCTTCTCGCCGGTCTTCGATCCGGTGCAGGTCGAGGTCGGCTTCCACACGCCCCGGTTGGCCGACGGCATCGACATCGTCGGCGGCTGGGCCGAGAAGGTCGGCCTGGACGTCGCGCTGGCCCGCGAGCTGACCGAGTCCATCCTGGTCCGCCGCGTCGACTGGGTCGAGGAGATCACCCGCGTGCACGACGCGGGCGCGCGTTGGATTCTCGACCTGGGGCCCGGCGACATCCTGACCCGGCTGACCGCGCCGGTGATCCGCGGGCTGGGCGTCGGCATCGTGCCCGCCGCGACCCGCGGCGGCCAGCGCAACCTCTTCACCGTCGGGGCCGTTCCCGAGGTGGCGCGCGCGTGGTCGACCTACGCGCCCACCGTCGTTCGCCTGCCCGACGGCAGGGTCAAGCTCTCGACGAAGTTCACCCGGTTGACCGGACGCTCGCCGATCCTGCTCGCGGGCATGACCCCGACCACCGTCGACGCCAAGATCGTCGCCGCCGCGGCCAACGCCGGGCACTGGGCCGAGCTGGCCGGCGGTGGGCAGGTTACCGAGGAGATCTTCGCCGCGCGCATCGAGGAACTCGGCACGCTGCTCGAGCCCGGCCGCACCTATCAGTTCAACGCTCTGTTCCTCGACCCGTACCTGTGGAAGCTGCAGGTCGGCGGAAAGCGGTTGGTGCAGAAGGCCCGTCAGTCCGGGGCGGCGATCGACGGCCTGGTGATCAGCGCTGGCATCCCCGACCTCGAGGACGCCGTCGAGCTGATCGAGGAGCTGAACGACGTCGGCATCAGCCACGTCGTATTCAAGCCCGGCACCGTCGAACAGATCCGCTCGGTCATCCGCATCGCGACCGAGGTGCCCACCAAGCCGGTGATCATGCACATCGAGGGTGGGCGCGCCGGTGGGCACCACTCCTGGGAAGACCTCGACGACCTGCTGCTGGCAACGTATTCCGAGCTGCGGTCGCGGCCCAACATCACCGTCTGCGTGGGCGGTGGCATCGGCACGCCCGAGCGGGCCGCCGAGTACCTGTCCGGGCGGTGGGCGCAGGCGTACGGCTTCCCCCTGATGCCGATCGACGGCATCCTCGTCGGCACCGCGGCGATGGCGACGAAGGAGGCCACCACGTCGCCGTCGGTCAAGCGGATGCTGGTCGAGACCCAGGGCACCGACCAGTGGATCGGCGCCGGAAAAGCCGTGGGCGGCATGGCTTCCAGCCGCAGCCAGCTGGGTGCCGACATTCACGAGATCGACAACAGCGCCTCGCGGTGCGGCCGGCTGCTCGACGAGGTCGCCGGTGACGCGGAGGCCGTCGCCGAGCGCCGCGACGAGATCATCGCGGCGATGGCCAACACGGCCAAGCCGTACTTCGGTGACGTCGCCGACATGACCTACCTGCAGTGGTTGCAGCGCTACGTCGAGCTCGCCATCGGTGAGGGCAACTCGACCGCCGACACCGCCGCGCCCGGCAGCCCGTGGCTGGCCGACACCTGGCGCGACCGCTTCCAGCAGATGCTGCAACGCGCCGAAGCCCGTTTGCACCCACAGGATTTCGGCCCGATCGAGACGCTCTTCGACGACCCCGCGCTGCTCGAGAGCCCGCAGCAGGCCATCGCCACGCTGCTGGCCCGTTACCCGGATGCCGAGTCGGTGCAGCTGCACCCGGCCGACGTCCCGTTCTTCGTCACGCTGTGCAAGACGCTGGGCAAACCGGTCAACTTCGTGCCGGTCATCGACAAGGACGTGCGGCGCTGGTGGCGCAGCGACTCGCTGTGGCAGGCGCACGACGCCCGCTACGACGCCGACCAGGTCTGCATCATCCCGGGGACCGCGGCCGTGGCCGGCATCACCCGGATGGACGAGCCGGTCGGCGAGCTGCTCGACCGTTTCGAGCAGGCCGCCATCGACGAGGTGCTGTCGGCCGACGGGCAACCGCGAGACGTGGCGTCGCGCCGGCGGGGCCGTCCCGACGTGACCGGGCCGCTGGCCGTCGTGCTCGACGCCCCCGACGTGCAGTGGGCCGGCCGCACCGCCACCAACCCGGTCCACCGCATCGCCGACCCCGGCGATTGGCTGGTGCACGACGGTCCCGAAAGTCGGCGCGCCACCCACTCGTTCACCGGGGCCCGCCTTGAGGTTGACGGCGACCGTGTGGTGCTGAGCGTTCCGCTGTCGGGTACCTGGATCGACATCCCATTCACCTTGCCCGCCAACACCATTGATGGCGGCACCCCGGTGGTGTCCACCGAAGACGCAGCCACCGCCATGCGCGCGGTGCTGGCGATCGCCGCCGGTGTCGACGGCCCGGAGTTCCTGCCCGCGGTCGTCGACGGCACGGCCGCCGTCACGGTGGACTGGGACCCCGAGCGGGTCGCCGACCACACCGGCGTCACGGCCACCTTCGGCGAGCCGCTGGCGCCCGGCCTCACCACCGTGCCCGACGCGCTCGTCGGCCTGTGCTGGCCCGCGGTCTTCTCGGCGATCGGCTCGGCCGTCACCGACGCCGGTGTCCCGGTCGTGGAAGGCCTGCTGAGCCTCGTGCACCTCGACCACGCCGCCCATGTGGCCGGCGTGTTGCCCAAGGAGCCAGCCGAATTAGCCGTCAGGGCAACGGCTTTCCCGGCTGTCGATACCGACATGGGTCGCGTCGTGCGGGTCGCGGTGACGATCGCCGGCGCCGACGGCGCGACCATCGCCAGCCTCGACGAGCGGTTCGCGATCCTGGGGCGCACCGGCGCCGCCGAGTTGACCGACCCGGTGCGGGCCGGTGGCGCGGTGTCGGAGAACGCGACCGACACCCCGCGGCGCCGCCGCCGCGACGTCCGGCTGACCGCCCCGGTCGACATGCGGCCGTTCGCGGTGGTCTCCGGTGACCACAACCCGATTCACACCGACCGGGCGGCCGCGCTGCTGGCCGGCCTGGAATCGCCCATCGTGCACGGCATGTGGTTGTCGGCCGCCGCGCAGCACGCGGTGACCGCCACCGACGGGCAGGCCCGGCCCCCGGCCCGGCTGGTCGGTTGGACCGCGCGGTTCCTGGGCATGGTGCGTCCCGGCGACGAGGTCGACTTCCGCGTCGACCGCGTCGGAATCGACCAGGGCGCCGAGGTTTTGGAGGTCGCCGCCCGGATCGGGTCCGACCTGGTGATGTCGGCGACGGCGCGCCTGGCCGCCCCGCACACGGTGTACGCCTTCCCCGGTCAGGGGATTCAGCACAAGGGCATGGGCATGGACGTCCGCGCCCGGTCCAAGGCGGCCCGCAAGGTGTGGGACAAAGCGGACAAGTTCACCCGTGACACGCTGGGCTTCTCGGTGCTGCACGTGGTGCGCGACAATCCGACCAGCATCATCGCCAGCGGCGTGCACTACAACCACCCGGAGGGCGTGCTCTACCTGACGCAGTTCACCCAGGTCGCGATGGCGACAGTGGCGGCGGCGCAGGTCGCCGAGATGCGTGAGCAGGGCGCCTTCGTCGAGGGTGCGATCGCCTGCGGTCATTCCGTCGGCGAGTACACCGCTTTGGCCTGCGTCACCGGCATCTACGAGCTGGAAGCGTTGCTGGAGACGGTGTTTCACCGCGGCTCGAAGATGCACGACATCGTGCCGCGCGACGAGCTGGGCCGCTCCAACTACCGGCTGGCCGCGATCCGGCCGTCGCAGATCGACCTGCCGGACAACGAGGTGCCCGCGTTCGTCGCCGAAATCGCCGAGCGCACCGGTGAATTCCTGGAGATCGTCAACTTCAACCTGCGCGGTTCGCAGTACGCGATCGCCGGCACGGTCCGCGGCCTGGAGGAGCTGGAAGCCGAGGTGGAGCGGCGCCGCGAACTCACCGGCGGCAAGCGCTCGTTCATCCTGGTGCCGGGCATCGACGTGCCGTTCCACTCGCGGGTGTTGCGCGTCGGGGTGGCGGAGTTCCGCCGCTCGCTCGAGCGCGTGATGCCGCGCGACAAGGATCCCGATGTCATCATCGGCCGCTACATCCCCAACCTGGTGCCACGGCCGTTCACCCTGGACCGCGACTTCATTCAGGAGATCCGCGACCTGGTGCCCGCCGAGCCGCTCGATGCGATCCTTGCCGACTACGACACGTGGCTCACCGAGCGCCGAAACGAGATGGCGCGCATCGTCTTGATCGAATTGCTGGCGTGGCAATTCGCCAGCCCGGTCCGCTGGATCGAGACCCAGGACCTGCTGTTCACCGAGGAGGCCGCGGGCGGCCTGGGCGTGGAGCGCTTCGTCGAGATCGGCGTGAAGTCGGCGCCGACCGTCGCCGGACTGGCCACCAACACCCTCAAGCTCCCCGAATATGCCCACAGCACAGTCGAAGTGCTCAACGCCGAGCGTGACGCCGCGGTGCTGTTCGCCACCGACACCGACCCCGAGCCCGAGCCGGAAGAGGTTGCGGATGATTCCGCGGCTGTCGCCGCGGACGGTGCGCCCCTTTCTAATGTCGCCCCAGCCGTCGCTCCGGCTGCCGCCGGAGCTCCGTCCGGGGCTCCGAGGCCCGACGACATCGGGTTCGACGCCGCCGACGCCACCCTGGCGTTGATCGCGCTGTCGGCGAAGATGCGCATCGACCAGATCGAGGAGTTGGACTCCATCGAGTCCATCACCGACGGCGCCTCGTCGCGGCGCAACCAGTTGCTGGTGGACCTCGGTTCGGAGCTGAACCTGGGCGCCATCGACGGCGCCGCCGAGGCCGACCTGGCCGGCCTGCGGTCGCAGGTGACCAAGTTGGCGCGCACCTACAAGCCTTTCGGCCCAGTGCTTTCCGACGCGATCAACGACCAGCTGCGCACGGTGCTGGGGCCCTCGGGCAAGCGGCCCGCCGCGATCGCCGAACGGGTCAAGAAGACGTGGGAGCTCGGCGACGGCTGGGCCAAGCACGTCACGGTCGAAGTCGCGCTGGGCACCCGCGAGGGCACCAGCGTCCGCGGCGGGGCCATGGGCCACCTGCATGAGGGCGCGCTGGCCGACGCCGCCTCGGTCGACAAGGTCATCGACGCCGCCGTCGCGCTGGCCGCCGCGCGCCGCGGCATCGCGGTGGCGCTGCCGTCGTCGGGTGGCGGCGGTGCGACCGTCGACGCGGCCGCGTTGAGCGAGTTCACCGACCAGATCACCGGTCGCGACGGCGTGCTCGCCTCGGCGGCCCGGCTGATCCTGGGCCAACTGGGACACGACGACCCGGTGAGCGCGATGCCGGCGGCCACCGACGCCGAGCTCATCGACCTGGTCACCGCCGAACTGGGCGCGGACTGGCCGCGGCTGGTGGCGCCCGCCTTCGACGCCAAGAAGGCGGTGGTGTTCGACGACCGCTGGGCCAGTGCCCGCGAGGACCTGGTCAAGCTCTGGCTGGCCGACGAGGGTGACATCGACGCCCGGTGGACGCGCCTGTCCGAAAGGTTCGAGGGCGCGGGCCATGTCGTCGCCACCCAGGCCACCTGGTGGCAGGGCAAGGCGCTGGCCGCCGGTCGCCAGATTCACGCGTCGCTGTACGGCCGCATCGCCGCCGGCGCCGAGAATCCGGACCCCGGCCCCTACAGCAACGAGGTCGCCGTGGTGACCGGCGCGTCGAAGGGTTCGATCGCCGCCTCGGTGGTGGCGCGACTGCTCGACGGCGGGGCCACCGTCATCGCCACGACATCCAAGCTCGACGACGAGCGGCTGGCGTTCTATCGCGGGCTGTACCGCGACCACGCCCGGTACGGGGCGTCGCTTTGGGTGGTCGCCGCGAACATGGCGTCCTACTCCGACATCGACGCGCTGGTCGAATGGGTCGGCAACGAGCAGACCGAAAGCCTTGGGCCGCAGTCCATTCACATCAAGGACGCGCAGACCCCCACGCTGCTGTTCCCGTTCGCGGCGCCCCGCGTCGCCGGCGACCTCTCGGAGGCCGGCTCGCGCTCCGAGATGGAGATGAAGGTCCTGCTGTGGGCGGTGCAGCGGTTGATCGGCGGCCTGTCCAAGATCGGCGCCGAACGTGACATCGCGTCGCGGCTGCACGTGGTGCTGCCCGGCTCGCCCAACCGCGGAATGTTCGGCGGCGACGGCGCCTACGGCGAGGCCAAGTCGGCGCTGGACGCGTTGGTGAGCCGTTGGCACGCCGAATCCTCTTGGGCCGCAAGGGTCAGCCTGGCGCACGCGCTGATCGGCTGGACCCGCGGCACCGGGCTGATGGGCCACAACGACGCCATCGTCACCGCGGTCGAGGAGGCCGGTGTCACCACGTACTCCACCGAGCAGATGGCGGCCATGCTGCTGGACCTCTGCGACGTCGAGTCCAAGGTCGCGGCGGCGGGCGCGCCGATCAAGGCGGACCTGACCGGCGGCCTCGCCGAGGCCAACCTCGACATGGCCGAGCTGGCCGCCAAGGCGCGCGAGCGGGCCGGCTCCGCCTCGGATGACGACGCCGACGGCGTCGACGCCGAGGGCACCATCGCCGCGTTGCCGTCCCCGCCGCGCGGCTTCAACCCGGCGCCGCCCCCGCAATGGGCCGACCTCGACGTTGACCCGGCCGACCTGGTGGTCATCGTCGGCGGCGCCGAGATCGGGCCGTACGGATCGTCGCGCACCCGGTTCGAGATGGAGGTCGACAACCAACTGTCGGCGGCCGGCGTCCTGGAGCTGGCCTGGACCACCGGGCTGGTCCGCTGGGAGGACGACCCCCAACCCGGTTGGTACGACACCGAATCCGGTGAGCTGGTCGACGAGACCGAGCTGGTCGAGCGCTACCACGACGTCGTGGTCGAGCGGGTGGGCATCCGCGAGTTCGTCGACGACGGCGCGATCGACCCCGATCACGCGTCGCCACTGCTGGTGTCGGTGTTCCTGGAAAAGGACTTCGCCTTCGTGGTGTCCTCGGAGGCCGACGCCCGCGCCTTCGTCGAGTTCGATCCCGAGCACACGGTGATCCGGCCGGTGCCCGATTCCAGTGACTGGCAGGTCATCCGCAAGGCCGGCACCGAGATCCGGGTGCCGCGCAAGACCAAGCTGTCGCGGGTCGTCGGCGCGCAGATCCCCACCGGGTTCGACCCGACGGTGTTCGGCATCAGCCAGGACATGGCCAGCTCGACCGACCGGGTGGCGCTGTGGAACATCGTCGCGACCGTCGACGCGTTCCTGTCGTCGGGATTCACCCCGGCCGAGCTGATGCGGTGGGTGCACCCGGGCCTGGTGGCCAGCACCCAGGGCACCGGCATGGGCGGCATGACGTCGATGCAGACCATGTATCACGGCAACCTGCTCGGCCGGAACAAGCCGAACGACATCCTGCAGGAAGTGCTGCCGAACGTCGTTGCGGCGCACGTCATTCAGAGCTACGTGGGCAGCTACGGCGCGATGATCCACCCGGTCGGCGCGTGCGCCACCGCGGCCGTGTCGGTCGAGGAAGGCGTCGACAAGATCCGCCTCGGCAAGGCCGAGCTGGTGGTCGCCGGCGGGTTCGACGACCTGACGCTCGAGGCCATCATCGGCTTCGGTGACATGGCCGCCACCGCCGACACCTCCATGATGCGGGGCCGGGGCATCGACGACGCGAAGTTCTCCCGGCCCAACGACCGGCGCCGGCTCGGCTTCGTCGAGGCGCAGGGTGGCGGCACCATCCTGCTGGCGCGCGGCGACCTGGCGCTGAAGATGGGCCTGCCGGTGCTGGCCGTGGTGGCTTACGCGCAGTCGTTCGCCGACGGGGTGCACACGTCGATCCCGGCCCCTGGGCTCGGCGCGCTGGGCGCCGGCCGCGGCGGCAAGGACTCGCAGTTGGCGCGCTCGCTGGCCAAGCTCGGCGTCGGCGCCGACGACGTCGCGGTGATCTCCAAGCACGACACCTCGACCCTGGCCAACGATCCCAACGAGACCGAGCTGCACGAGCGGCTGGCCGACTCGCTGGGCCGCTCCGAGGGCGCGCCGCTGTTCGTGGTGTCGCAGAAGAGCCTCACCGGCCACGCCAAGGGCGGGGCGGCGGTGTTCCAGATGATGGGGCTGTGCCAGATGCTGCGCGACGGGGTCATCCCGCCCAACCGCAGCCTGGATTGCGTCGACGACGAACTGGCCGGCTCGGCGCACTTCGTCTGGGTGCGCGAAACGCTGCGGCTCGGGGACAAGTTCCCGCTCAAGGCCGGCATGCTGACCAGCCTCGGGTTCGGCCACGTGTCCGGGCTGGTGGCGCTGGTGCACCCGCAGGCGTTCATCGCCGCCCTGGACCCGCAGCAGCGCGCGGACTACCAGCGGCGCGCCGAGGCGCGGCTGCTGGCCGGTCAGCGGCGATTGGCCTCGGCTATCGCCGGCGGTGCGCCGATGTACGAGCGGCCGGCGGACCGTCGCTTCAACCACGACGTGCCGGAGAAGCGCCAGGAGGCGGCGATGCTGCTGAACCCGGCGTCCCGGTTGGGCGACGACGACGCCTACGAGGTCGTCCGTTAGCCTGGCCTGCCATGGGAATTGTCGGTGTGGGGATCGATGTCGTCTCCATCCCTGATTTCGCCGAGCAGGTCGACCAGCCCGGAACCGTCTTCTCCGAGACGTTCACGCCGGGTGAGCGCCGCGACGCCTCGGACAAGAGTTCGTTCGCGGCGCGCCACCTGGCGGCCCGCTGGGCCGCGAAGGAGGCGGTGATCAAGGCCTGGTCGGGATCCCGGTTCGCGCAGCGACCCGTGCTGCCCGAGGACATCCACCGCGACATCGAGGTGGTCACCGACATGTGGGGGCGGCCGCGGGTGCGGCTGAGCGGCGACATCGCCAAGCATCTGGCCGACGTGACGATCCATGTGTCGCTGACCCACGAGGGGGACACCGCCGCCGCGGTGGCGATCCTGGAGACGCCCTGAACGTCATGCTGGCGTAACGCTCGACGTCCAGCGTCACGCTGGCGTGACGCTCGACGGTCTACGGGACGATAGCCTCGAGGGCATGAGCGATCTTGTCGAGCGCGTCCGCGAGGTGTTGCCGGCGGTGCGCCGCGACCTCGAAGACCTGGTGCGCATCGAATCGGTGTGGGCCGACCCGGCCCGGCGCGACGAAGTGCACCGTAGCGCGCGGGCGGTGTCGGAGCTGTTGTCACAGGCCGGTTTTGGTGACGTGCGGATCGTCACCGAGGGCGGCGCGCCCGCGGTCATCGCGCGCCATCCCGCACCCCCGGGCGCGCCGACCGTGCTGCTGTATGCCCACCACGACGTCCAGCCGGAGGGCGACGCCGGCCAGTGGGCGTCGCCGCCTTACGAGCCCACCGAACGCGACGGGCGGCTCTACGGCCGCGGCAGTGCCGACGACAAGGCCGGCATCGCAACGCATTTGGCTGCATTCCGGGCGCACGGCGGCCAACCCCCGGTCGGCGTGACCGTCTTCGTCGAGGGCGAGGAGGAATCCGGCTCGCCGTCGTTGGGCCGGCTGCTGGCCGCCCACCGCGAGGCGCTCGCCGCCGACGTGATCGTCATCGCCGACTCCGACAACTGGAGCACCGACGTTCCGGCGCTGACGGTTTCGCTGCGGGGCCTGGTCGACTGCGTGGTCGAGGTCGCCACGCTCGACCACGGGCTGCACTCCGGCATCTGGGGCGGCGTGGTGCCCGACGCCTTGACCGTCCTGGTGCGGCTGCTGGCCAGCCTGCACGACGACGACGGCAACGTGGCCGTGGCCGGCCTGCACGAAAGCACCGCTGCCCCGGTGGATTACCCACCCGAGCGGGTGCGCGCCGACTCCGGACTGCTGGACGGGGTGGCCGAGATCGGCTCGGGTTCGGCGCCGCAGCGGCTGTGGGCCAAGCCGGCGATCACCGTGATCGGCGTCGACACCACGCCCGTCGAGAAGGCGTCGAACACGCTCATCCCGCGGGCCCGGGCGAAGATCAGCATGCGGGTCGCGCCCGGCGGCGACGCCGCGGCGCATCTGGACGCGTTGACGTCGCACCTGCACGAGCACGTGCCGTGGGGCGCGCGCCTGACCGTCACCCGTGGCGACATCGGCGAGCCCTACGCCATCGACGCCAGCGGCCCGGTGTACGACGCCGCGCGCGCCGCGTTCCGGCAGGCGTGGGGTACCGATGCCATCGACATGGGGATGGGCGGCTCCATCCCGTTCATCGCCGAGTTCGCCGAGGCCTTCCCGCAAGCCAAGATCCTGGTCACCGGCGTCGAGGACCCAAACACCCAGGCGCACAGCATCAATGAGAGCCTGCACCTCGGCGTGCTGGAACGCGCCGCGGTCGCCGAGGCCCTACTGCTGGCCAACCTGGGCTGACGGGTGGCCTTACGTACCAACCGGGTACGGCCGCTGAGACACGGCGTTGTTGTTTCCCGTCTTCTCGATCCTCGGTGAGCCCGAGTGGTAGGTCACCGCGTTGTCGTTGCCCAAGACGCTGATGGTGTCGGCGCTGTCGGATGCGACGCGATTCCCGCTGCCGAAGACCTCGAGCCTCTTGCAGTGGCCGGTGACCGTGTAGTTGTTGTTGTCGCCGTCCAGCTTCAGGTTTCCGTTGTTGCAGTCGATCTTGTCCCTCGCGCCGCTATTGATCATCACGAGGTTCCCCTGCACGGTGGTGCCGGAGTGGCTCAAGAAGAACCCGATCGCGAACACCGCTACGACCGAGCACGCTCCCAAGATCACCTTGCCCCGCGGCGTGTTTAGTGACTTCACGAAATCCGCGAACGCGCGTAGGCCGCCGGATTGCCCGTCGTTCGCCGTGCCGAACGGCTGAGGGGTGGACCCGTTGCCCTGGCCGGCGCCATGCTCGAGCTTGCGAATGTATTGCTCGGGGTCGTCCGCGTCCACGGCTAGATGATCCGCTTCGCGCGGTGTGCAGCGCAACGGTCTGCCGGCAAGGGCGGCATCAACCCGTCACGGCCAGGGGAAGCCGGGTTGCGGTGCCAGTACCGACGGCGGAATCTGGCTTTCATCGATTTCGACGAGGTTGAACCGCACGGGCGTGGAACCGGGAATCGGGGTAGCCGCAAACCAATGGCACACGCTGAGGTCCGTTCCGGGCGGCATCGGAGTGGTGTACTGCCACTTCTGGCCCGGGCAGTAGTGCCAATACGACGGGCCGGCCTCGGCGGGTGCGGCCAAACCCATGCCGGCCGCGGCCACGCCGCCCGAAAGCAGCGCGGCTGCAATGACCCGCCGCAAAGAGCGAGGTGCGTTCATCTGATGGTCCTTTCGTTGCTGATTGTGCCGCACGCCGAAGCGCACCGCTGGCGAAATTTTCGGCGTTCACTCGCGCTACCGATCTCAACCTGGTTGACGTGCACACCGGTGTAGAAGTTGCCGAAGCTCCGGAGTTGGCGCAGAGTACGCGTCAGCGGGGGCGGCAGAAGGGAGCACTGATGAAGTCACAAATCGCTGCGGCCTCCGCACTGTTGGCGTCAGCGATAACTGCGCCGGGTGCACTCGCCGCGCCGGGCGATGCGGTGGTGTACACCGTGACCTCGGACGCGCCGTTGGCGGCGGTGTCGTACATCGACGCGACCGGCGCCCTGCAGATGGTGACCAATCAGCCTGTGCCGTGGTCGATCTCGTTTACCAGCAAGGACACCAGTCCCGCGGCGGTGCTCACCGTCGCCGCGAACCCGACCGGCCAGAAGACGACCTGCACGATCACGGTCAATGGGACGGTGAAGGACACCAAGTCGACGACGGGCACGGGTGAAGCCGGCCTGGCGCAGTGCGCCGCGTAACCGGGGGCGGCTCAGACTGACAGGTCGCGGCGCAGCTTGGCGACGTGGCCGGTGGCCTTCACGTTGTATTGAGCGACGGCGATCTTGCCCTTCTCGTCGACCACGAACGTCGAGCGGATGACGCCCTGCACGGTCTTGCCGTACATCTGCTTCTCGCCGTAGGCGCCCCAGGCCGTCAACACCTTGCGGTCGGGATCCGACAGCAGCGGGAACGTCAGCTTCTCGGCGTCGCGGAACTTGGCCAGCTTCTCGGGCTTGTCGGGGGAGATGCCGATGACGTCGAGGCCGGCGTCACTCAGTTCGTGCAGGTTGTCGCGGAAGTCGCAGGCCTGCTTGGTGCAGCCCGGCGTCGACGCGGCGGGGTAGAAGTACACGATGAGGCGACGGCCCTTGTAGTCGGACAGCGACACCGTGTTGCCGTCGGCGTCGGGCAGGCTGAAGGAGGGCGCTTTGTCACCCGGCGCAAGCCGCGTGGTCTCGGCCAATTCTGGGGCCCCTTTCTGTTCACCGGAGCGTTGGGGTTATCGCCAGCTGATCTAGGGTAGTGCCTCAGGTGCATCAGGCCGATTGGGAGGACAGACACGTGGCGGACCGGGACCCCGAGGCCATCAAGCGCGACATCGACGTCGCTCGCGACCAGCTGGCGGCGACCGTCGACTCGCTGGCCGTGCGAGCCAACCCGCGCCGCCTGGCCGACGACCTGAAGGTCAAGGTGGTCGAGTTCGTCAAGAAGCCCGCGGTGACCGTCTCGCTGGCCGGGGTCGGCGTCCTGGTGGTCGTGGTCGTGGTGCACCGGGTTCGCAACCGCTGACCCCTCAGGTCATGCCGGCGCCCGTGCCGCTCTGAACGTGCACCGGGAGGTCGTCGGCCCAGGGCTGCGTCGTGACCATGTCCTCGACCTCGACGTAGCCGCGTTCGAATTCGCCGGTCGCCGCGTCCACCAGCCGGTACTCCTGCCGCTGGAGGTGGATGGGCTGCGCGTCCAGGATCACCACCCGCACGTCGCCGGGCTGGAAGTCGCAGCGCTGCTGTAGCGCCTCGATGAGGCATTCGTTGTGCATGTGCCCGTCGCCGAAGTTCCAGCCCAGCACCATCGCGCACAGCACCTCGCCCTCGCACAGGTTGTAGTCGTCCTCGTCGTAGCCGGCCAGGGCGCGGTGCACGAGGGTGAACAGCGCGCGGCCGTGGGTGTTCATCCCGCGGAACGCCATGGCCAGGTGCAGCGGGACCAGGGTCTGTTCCTTGGAGCCGTACAGCCGCTCGAGCTGCAGGTGTTGCATCGGCCCCAGCGCGCGCGAGCCGGTGCGGAACTTGTCGTCGACCGACGGCTTGACGCACCACACGGTGGTGTCCCAGTTGCCCGCGTAATACCGCATGCCCGGCAGGAAGGACACCTTGCGGGGGTAGAGGTTTCCGACGACGACGACGCCGGCGATGACGACGAACAGGATCGCCACCGGCACCGGGTTGGCCAGGTCGGACAGCCCGAGGGATGCGTGCGCGACGAACAGCGAGAGCACCCCGAAGATCATGAAGACGTTCCACTCCAGCGGCACCCCCATCGGGAAGGCCAGCAGGATGTTCAGGTGGAAGACGATCATCACGAACGCGGCGACGGCCGTCGGCCAGCCGCCGTGCGAGAGGAGCAGCGCCAGCGGCACCAGGCCTTCCACGGCGGTGGAGAAATGCGCGATGAATCCCGCGAGCGCGCTGGGCCGCAGGTCGTCCGGATAGCGCTTGAACATCGACCGCTTGAGCGCCCCCGACGGGATGAACGGGTTGTTGGCCAGCATCGTCGAGATCACGAACGGGAAGTGCCGGTTGAGTTTTGAGGTGGCCGCCCCGAGCCAGATCACCATGAAGACGACCTTGGCCCCGATGATGGAGTCCGCCCCGGCGAACAGGAAAACCAAAGCCAGCGGCGCGTAGACCTCGCCGCGGGCGGCGAGGAAAATCACCTTGTCCCGCAGGCCGACGACGGCCAGCACGGCCAGGATCGCGACGGTGTGCCAGGGCGCCAAGACGCCAATGTTCGTGTGCAGGGCCGGGATTGGGCCGGTTCCGTCGGACACCAGGGCGATGGCGAGCAGCACCAGCAGCGCGCCGTAAAGCACCGCGTCGATCGGGCTTCGGACGCTGCCCTTGGTCAGCGGCACCCGGTCGGGCCACGGCGGCAAGCGGATGGTGCCGGGCCGCAACCAGTACAGGATCGAGCCCATCGGCGGGAAGTACCGGCCGGCCAGCGGACCGAAGCAGCAGCCGAGGCCGATCACCTCGAACAGCATCGTGTACAGCACGGCCTTCTCGAACACGATCGGTTCCGACCACCACGCGGCGACGCCCGTGAAGCTGCCGATGCCGGTCGTGCACCACCCGAACACCCAGCCGCCGAGGATGTAGAGCGCGATCTTCACGCCATACATCACGTGCATGATCAGCGGGGTGCCGAAGCCGTTCTCGGCGATGTGGCGCACCATCGGCACGATCCGCTGCGCGCGGGTCTGCTTGCTCCATTCGGCCACGTCGACGACGGGCAGATTCGGCTGGATGAACCCCATTGCAGCTCCTTCGACGCGGCTCGTTTCTAGGGGCAATCGCTGTGAAGGAGAAGCTACCGGCAGGATCGGCCGCGCGGCGGGCAAATCAGGCCGAAAAAAATGGGGCGGTCGGCGGCCGCCCTAAACGTTCAATGGTGCGCCGTCAGGGTTTCGAACCCCGGACCCGCTGATTAAGAGTCAGCTGCTCTACCAACTGAGCTAACGGCGCTTTCGACGGCCGAGACCGCGTACGCGACAATAACAGGGTCCTGCCGCGGAGTGAAATCCCGCGATTTCTCGTGCGGTAGCCACCCGGGAGGGCCCGCGGGGGCGTCGGCGCTGCCGAGCGGCGGAAGCGACTGCGGCGCAACGTCTCTCAGAAAAGCGTCCCGCAGTACGGCGCGCGATCCGTGCTGAAGGCGGCATCCAGGTCCAGGATTGCACCCGGGCGCTCTTCGGTGATCCGGCCGGCTCGCAGGAGCTCGGAGGCGGGGTGCGCGCCCAGGTAGATCGTGGCCAGGTCGGCCAGGCCGATCTTGACGTCGGTGGGCCCGTCGTGCGGGGTGCATTTCCCCACGCCGTCGCGGGCCTGCAGGAGAAACCGGCCGCCGGCCAGGTCGAGGGGGTCGGTGACCTCGAGTGCGAGCTCGATATCCGCGGCGTACGCGCGGGTGCCAAGCACCTCGGGCACGTCGTTGATGCGCACCCAGAGGAAATCGCTGACGCCGGTGGTTTCGGCGGCCCGCGGGTCGGTGAGCTTGAGAGGCAGCGGGTCGTCCACAGGCAGGTCGATCTCGACGGTGTTGAACATCTCCAGGACCAGCAACGTCTGCAGTAATTCGGTGTGGGCCTCGTCGGTGATGGGGCAGAAGTCTTCGACCACCACGGTGCCCAGCGGCGGCCGGTAGCCGTGATCCGCCCCACCGACGACGCGGTAGGTCAGGAAGCCGTCCGGGTGGATCGTGTAGTTCAGCGCGGTCCCGTTGCCTCGCTGCGTCGGCAGGTCTTGCAGGTGATCCGCCCACCACGCCTCGTCCCGGGCGACCGCGCCATTCGTTGTGGCACACCATCGTTCGTAG
Organism: Mycobacterium sp. E2989; assembly: GCF_001667595.1. Taxonomy (NCBI): domain Bacteria; kingdom Bacillati; phylum Actinomycetota; class Actinomycetes; order Mycobacteriales; family Mycobacteriaceae; genus Mycobacterium; species Mycobacterium sp. E2989. Next base: position 80,531 of record NZ_LZJX01000063.1, read on the forward strand.
ATTTCCGGCAGATGGCTTTTCGCCTCCGCGGCGGTGATCTCCCGAGCGCGGATCTCCTTCGGCGGCGTCCGCAGCTTGGCGAACCGGCGGTCGATCGAGTAGCTGCGCAGGTAACTTCCCACGCCCGCGCCGAAGCCGTCGTACATCGCGGTCTGGGTCGGCACGCCGAAGACGATCGGATAGCCCCGCTCGATCAGGATGCCCAGCCCCTCGGCGCTGAGCTGTCCCCACACGCCTTTTCCCTGATGTGTGGACGCGACGGCGATCATCGTCAGCCACGCGGCTCGCAGGCTCGCGCCGCCCGGCACTGTCAGCTGCGTGGGATAGATGATCGACGTGCCCACCAGGAATGGCTGTCGGGGATCGGAGACGTCCTCGGCCACCAGAATGTCGTCGACGTCGACGCGGCGTTTCCACGCCTCGATGCCGCGTGGGTCGACCGGATCGCCGAACGTGCGGGCCTGATTTTCGTAAACGGCGGCCAGGTCGTCTTCGGTTGGATGTCGCATGCTGATGGCGTCGTTTTTCGAGTTCAAGGCTCATCCAATCCGCTTATAGCCCAGCCGAACCGGCGCTCCGCAGAGCGAATGCCGTACTGAGGGTGCCCCTTTGAGTCCGATACCCGAGCGGTGGATAACCAAACATGGCCGCCGTCCCAACTGCATATGGGTCAGGTCGTCGCGTTCGGGTATAGGGATACGCCGGGGGATTCCTACCGAAGGGACCGAAGATGCTGCAAGCGATCACCCGACTTGCCATCGCCGCGCCGCGCCGCGTCATCGCGGTTGCGGTCTTGGTCCTGGTGGGAGCGGCGATCTTCGGTCTGCCGGTGATCAAGAGTTTGTCCGGCGGCGGCTTTCAGGACCCGACTTCGGAGTCCGCCCGGGCGTCCGGCGTCCTTCGCGACAAGTTCAACCAAACGGATCAGCAAATGCTGATCGTGGTAACCGCCCCCGCCGGCGCTCAAAGCGATCAGGCGCGGCGGGTCGGCTTGGACATCGTCGACCACCTGCGCCGATCGCCGTGGGTGTTGAACGTGTCCTCGGCGTGGACGTCGTCGCCGCAGGCCGCCACCCAACTGATCAGCAAGGACCAAAAATCCGGGATGGTGGTGGCCGGCCTGAAGGGCGGGGAGAACGACGCCCAGAAATACGCCAGCCGGCTCACCGACAAACTGGTGCACGACCGCGACGGTGTCACCGTGCGCGCCGGGGGCATGGCGGTGGCGTATGCCCAGATCAACGACCAGAACGAGCGCGACCTGCTCTTGATGGAATCCATCGCGATCCCGCTCAGCTTCGCGGTGCTGGTCTGGGTGCTGGGCGGCGTGGTGGCGGCCGCGCTACCGGTCGTGCTGGGCACCCTCGCGATCGTCTGCACCATGTCGGTGCTGCGGCTGATCAGCTTCGCGACCGACGTGTCGACCTACGCACTGGACCTGAGCATCGCGATGGGGCTTGCCCTGGCGATCGACTACAACCTGCTGATCATCAGCCGTTTCCGCGAGGAGCTGGCGCGCAGCGGCGACCGCGAGCGCGCGCTCGTGCGGACCATGGCCACCGCCGGCCGGACGGTGTTGTTCTCGGCCACCACCGTCGGGTTGTCGATGGCCGTGATGGCGGTCTTCCCGATGTACTTCCTCAAGTCGTCGGCCTACACGATCGTGGTCACCGCGGTCATCGTCGCGGTCGCGGCGGTGGTGGTCACCCCGGCGGCGATCGCGCTGCTGGGTCCCCGGCTGGACTCGCTGGACGGCCGCCGTGTGCTGCACCGCATCCTGCACGGGCAGCGGTCGTTCCGCGACCACGCGCACAAACCGCTCGAGGAGCAGTTCTGGTACCGGTCGACCCGGTACGTGGTGCGCCACGCCATGCCGGTCGGCCTGAGCGTCGTGGCGTTGCTGCTGTTGCTGGGGGTGCCGTTTTTGGGCGTGAAGTGGGGGTTCCCCGACGAGCGCGTGCTGCCGCGGTCGGCGTCGGCGCGCCAGGTCGCCGACATGTTGGACAACGACTTCGCCAACGGGTTCGGCAACGGGGTCACCGTCGTCGTGCCCGACGCCCGCGGCGTGGGCCCCGCGGATCTGGATCACTACGCCGCCGAGCTGTCCTGGGTGTCCGGCGTGTCCGCGGTCACCGCACCAACCGGGACGTTCGTCGCCGGGAGCCGGGTCGGCCCGCCCGCCGGGCCCACCGGCGCCGCCAACGGCACCGCGTTCCTCACCGTGGCCAGCAGCGCGCCGCTCTACTCGGCGGCCTCGAACACCCAGCTCGACCGATTGCACCAGGTCGCCGGGCCCGCGGGGCGGGCGGTCGAGATGACCGGGTTGGCGCAGATCAACCGCGACAGCGTCGGCGCGATCACCAAGCGGCTGCCCGTGGTGTTCGGGCTGATCGCCCTGATCACCTTCGCGTTGCTGTTCTTGCTGACCGGCAGCGCCTTGCTGCCCCTGCAGGCGCTGGCGTGCAATCTGCTGTCGCTGACGGCCGCGTTTGGGGCGATGGTGTGGATCTTCCAGGACGGCAACCTCGGCGCCTTGGGGACCACCCCCAACGGGACGTTGAACGCCAACATCCCGGTGTTGTTGTTCTGCATCGCCTTCGGTCTGGCCATGGACTACGAGGTGTTTCTGGTCTCGCGGATCCACGAATACTGGCTGGCGTCGCAGGCGAGTCAGGAGACGCCGCCGACGCCGGCCGAGGCGCGTGCCGCCACGGACGAGAGCACGGCCCTGGGCATCGCCGGCATCGGCCGGGTCGTGACCACCGCGGCGGTGGTGATGTCGATTTCGTTCGCCGCGTTGATTCCCGCGCACGTGTCGTTCATGCGGATGCTCGGCGTCGGGCTGACCCTGGCCGTGCTGGCCGACGCCACGCTGGTGCGGATGGTCCTGGTGCCCGCGTTCCTTCACCTGCTCGGTCGGTGGACGTGGTGGGCGCCCAAACCGCTGCAGAGGCTGCGGGAACGCTTCGAGACGGGTGAAGCGGAACTCCGCGACAGGGTCGGCCAACCGGCCTGAGCGCGCCGGCGCGTGACACCTGATCGCGCAGCTGTCAAGGTCGGCATGCGAACACACAAAACGCATTACAATGCATGCACTGTTTCTGGTCAGCGGTGACCAACGGGATCAAATTCGTGGAAGGTCACTCGATGACGCCTTTGCGCAGACGACGATCGTGGCTGGCTGCCGCGATCGCTTCGGTTGCTGTGTTCGGCGTTGCCTGCGGTGGCAACCACACCGCGGCGCCGGCGAAAGTGATCTTCGACAAGGGCACCCCCTTCGCCGACCTGCTGGTGCCGAAGCTCACCGCCTCAGTAACCGACGGCGCCGTCGGCGTCACCGTCGATGCGCCGGTGACCGTCAGCGTCGCCGACGGCGTCCTCGCGTCGGTCACCATGGTCAACGAGAACGGCAAGTCGATCGGCGGCCAGCTGAGCCCCGACGGGCTGCGCTGGTCCACCACGGACCAGCTCGGCTACAACCGGCGCTACACCCTGAGCGTCAAGGCGTTGGGCATGGGCGGCGCGGCGAGTAGGCAGATGACCTTCCAGACCAGCTCACCCGCCCACCTGACCATGCCCTACGTCGCCCCCGGCGACGGCGAGGTCGTCGGCGTCGGCGAGCCGGTGGCGATCCGGTTCGACGAGAACATCGCGGACCGCGCCGCGGCGCAGAAGGCCATCAAGATCACCACCAACCCGCCGGTCGAGGGCGCGTTCTACTGGCTCAACAATCGCGAAGTGCGTTGGCGCCCAGAGCATTTCTGGAAGTCCGGCACGGCCATCGATGTGGCGGTCAACACCTACGGCGTCGACCTGGGTGACGGAATGTTCGGCGAGGACAACGTCAAGACCCACTTCACCATTGGCGACGAGGTCATTTCGACCGCCGACGACACCACCAAGACCGTGACCGTGCGCGTCAACGGCGAAGTGGTCAAGACGATGCCGACGTCGATGGGCAAGGACAGCACGCCAACCGCGAACGGTTTCTACATCATCGGTGGGCGGTTCAAGCACATCATCATGGACTCGTCCACCTACGGCGTTCCGGTCAACTCGCCCAACGGATATCGCACCGAGGTGGACTGGGCCACCCAGATGTCCTACAGCGGCGTCTTCGTGCACTCCGCGCCCTGGTCGGTCGGCGCCCAGGGGCACACCAACACCAGCCACGGCTGCCTGAACGTGAGCCCCAGCAACGCCGAGTGGTTCTACGACCACAGCAAGAGCGGCGACATCGTCGAGGTCATCAACACCGTGGGGTCGACGCTGCCGGGCACCGAGGGGCTGGGCGACTGGAACGTCCCCTGGCCGCAGTGGAAAGCGGGCAACGCCAACACCTGAGGCGCTCAGCCGACCTTCTGCCAGACCCCGCAGTTTCTGGTCATGAATGCCCGGTCGGTCGGCAGGATCTGCACCGCCTGGGGACCGTCGTTGACGTTGTTGTCGATGACGTCGTTGGTGTTCAGGCTGCGCAGCCTCGCCCAATAACACCCGCTCTTGCCGGCGCTGCGGTAGGTGCCCGGTTCGATGTCGGTGCCGACGATGAACGTGCCGTCCGACTCGATGGTCGTTTTCGGCCCGGGCGGGGGCGGCGGGGTTACGGTCACCGTCACCGTCTTGGTTTCCGCGGGCAGGGTCGAGGTGACGGTGGCCGCCGGGTGGCTGGCCCCGCCGCAGCCCGCGAGCAACACGGCGCAGACCGCGACGGCTGCTCGGATCTGTGGGTTCGGCGGCACGGCCCGCTGTCCCTTCCGCTCACGGGTGCAAACGCGTGGGTCGTCGAGGACCCGAGCGGGCGGGAAGGCAACGCCTCCCAGCCGATTGGGGTGGCTGACGGGGCTCGAACCCGCGACATCCAGGATCACAACCTGGTGCTCTACCAGCTGAACTACAGCCACCATTGCCGCCAACGAGCGGCGACGTCGATACTAACCGGTCGGTGGCTCCGGGGCCGAATCGATTGGTCCCGATGCGCCGTCGCCGCCGCCCAGATCGGCGACCACCGCCTCGATCTCGCTGGTAGACGGTCCCGGCGGCGCCACGAACGCCGTGCGGCGGTAAAACCGCAGCTCGTTGATGGATTCGTGGATGTCGGCGAGCGCCCGGTGGGCGAGGCCCTTCACCGGCTGGCCGAAGTAGATCCGCGGATACCAGCGCCGGCAGAGCTCCTTGATCGAGCTGACGTCGATCATCCGGTAGTGCAGGAACGAGTCCAGCGCGGGCATGTCGCGGGCGATGAAGGCGCGGTCGGTGGCAATCGAATTGCCCGCCAGCGGCGCCGTCTTCGGTTGCTTGACGTGCTGGCCCACGTAGTCGAGCACCATGGCCTCGGCGGTCGCCAGGTCGACGGTGGACGCCCGCACCTCGTCGATCAGCCCTGAACGCGAATGCATTTCGGTGACGACGTCGATCATCGACGACAGCGCCGCGTCGTCGGCGTGGATCACGACGTCGACTCCGTCGCCCAAAATGTTCAAATCGGCGTCGGTGACCAGGGCCGCGATCTCGATCAATTTGTCCGAGCCGAGATCCAGCCCGGTCATCTCGCAGTCGATCCACACCAACTCGTCACGCACAGCGCTCACACTAGGCCCCCGCGGCGCTCACGCCGCCCGTCGCCCCCGCCGGAGAAGTAGTGTGAGCGGTGCCGGACTGCATGCCGAACCACTCGAAGGGCGCAGCACGATGAGCACCGAATCGGCGGAGACACCCGCGCGCCGGATCGCCAACGGCTACGCCGTCGACGGGCAGGCGCTCGAATTGGGCACGGTGGTCGTCGACGGGGCGGCCGACCCGACCGCGCAGATCCGCATCCCGCTGGCCACGATCAACCGCCACGGCCTGGTGGCCGGCGCCACCGGGACCGGGAAGACCAAGACGCTGCAGCTGATCGCCGAACAACTCAGTGCGGCCGGTGTCGCGGTGCTGATGGCCGACGTCAAGGGCGACCTGTCCGGTCTGGCGCGGCCGGGGGAGGCCAACGACAAGACCGCCGCGCGCGCCAAAGACACCGGCGACGACTGGGCGCCGACCGGGTTCCCGGTCGAGTTCCTGTCGCTGGGCACCGGGGGATTGGGCGTGCCGGTGCGCGCGACGGTGGCCAGCTTCGGCCCGGTTTTGCTGTCGAAAGTGTTGGGGCTCAACGCCACTCAGGAATCGACGCTGGGTCTGATATTCCATTGGGCTCAGCAGGCCAACCGCCCGCTGGTCACCCTGGACGATCTGCGCGCAGTCATCAGCCACCTGGCAAGCGACGCGGGCAAAGCCGACCTCAAAGACCTGGGCGGCGTCTCGTCGACGACCGCCGGGGTCATCCTGCGGGCGCTGGTGAACCTCGCCGCCGAGGGCGGCGACACCTTCTTCGGTGAGCCCAAGCTCGATCCCCAGGATCTGCTGCGCGTCGATGGCCAGGGGCACGGCATCGTTTCGCTGCTCGAGTTCAGCGGTCAGTCGTTACGCCCGGTGATCTTCTCCACGTTCTTGATGTGGGTGCTCGCCGACCTGTTCGCGGTGCTGCCGGAGGTCGGCGACGTCGACAAGCCGAAGCTGGTGTTCTTCTTCGACGAGGCGCACCTGTTGTTCGCCGATGCGTCGAAGGCCTTCCTCGAACAAGTCGAGCAGACCGTGAAGCTGATTCGCTCCAAGGGTGTCGGGGTGTTCTTCTGCACCCAGCTGCCCACGGACCTGCCCAACGACGTGCTCTCCCAGCTGGGCGCCCGAATCCAACACGCGCTGCGGGCATTCACGCCCGACGATCAGCAGGCGTTGAGCAAGACCGTGCGCACGTATCCGAAAACCGATGTCTACGACCTGGAGTCGGCGCTGACGTCCCTTGGTATCGGCGAGGCAGTCGTCACTGTGCTCTCCGAGAAGGGCGCCCCCACGCCCGTGGCGTGGACCCGGATGCGGGTGCCGCGCTCGTTGATGGCCTCGATCGGCACCGACGAGATCACGAAGGCGGCGAAAGCCAGTCCGCTGCAGGTGAAGTACGGCCAGACGGCCCAACGAGCGGCGCCGCCGCCCGATGTCGGTGCCCCGAGCGCGCCGCAGCCGCCGCAATCGCAGTCGGACTACCCGCCGGTCCCGGCGAACGAGCCGCCCCCGCCGATGCCGCAGCCGGCGGAACCCAAGGGGCCCGCCTTGTGGGAGGACGTGCTCAGCAACCCAACCGTGAAGAGCGGGATCAACACCGCCATCCGGGAAGCGGTGAAAGGCATCTTCGGCACCGGCCGGCGCGGCCGGAAATAGCTAGCCGCCGCCGAGCTTCTTGTAGAAGCTGCCGACGATCGGCGCGACGATGGCGCGCGGCGCGTACCCACTGGCCACCGACATCGCCTTCGACGTCAAACCCGGAACGACGCGCATCTTGTTGCGCTCCAACGCATCCAGTGACAGCTGGGCGGTGTGCTCGGTCGAGATCCACAAGAAGTCCGGCACCAACCGTTCGACCAGCGAGCGTTCGGCGTCATCGGGGAGGTCGGTGCGCACGGGACCGGGCGCGAGCAGCGTGACGTGCACCCCCGAGTTGCGCAGCTCGCCGCGCAGCGATTCGCTGAAGGTGTTCGCGAACGCCTTGGTGGCGGCATACGTGGCGTTGTAGGGAATCGGCGAATTGCCCGCCGCCGAACCGGAAATCAGGATGCCGCCGGCCCGGCGCTCGACCATGCCGGGCAGCACCGCCAGCGTAAGGTCGTGCACGCCCAGCACATTCAGCTGCAGCTGGGCTTTTTCCCCCGCCGGGTCCAGCGTGGCAACCGGACCGAAGGTGGCGGTGCCCGCGTTGGCGCACAGGATCGAGATGGGCCGGGCCGCCAGTTCGTCGCACAGTTTCGCCCGCTCACCCGGGTCGGCCAGGTCGGCGGGCCGCACGTCGACCGCGACGCGGTACTTATCGGTCAGGCGGGCGGCCAGCTGGTTGAGCAGGTCTTCGCGTCGCGCGGTGACGATCAGGCTGTGTCCGCGCGCGGCCAGTTCGGTGGCCAGCGCTTCGCCGATATTCTGCGAAGCCCCGGTGACGACGGCGCGCGCCTCTGGGCTGGGAGCTGGGATCGGCATAGGGCAATCGTAGACAGCGGGCGCAGCGCGGCTGGGCGTGGCGGGTGAGCTGCACATAGGCTGCCGGGCATGGCCCAGCCGTCGTCGCGTTCACTCACGCCGGTGCCATCGCGGGTGGTGGCGTGGGCGCTGTGGGATTGCGGCTCCACCGGACTGAACGCGATCGTGGCCACCTTCGTCTTCGCGGTGTATCTGACCAGCAGCGTGGGGGTGGGCATTTCCGGTGGCACCACCCCGGCGAGTTGGTTGGGCCGCGCCGCGGCCATCGCCGGGTTGACCGTCGCCCTGCTGGCGCCGGCGGTCGGCGTCTGGGTGGAGTCGCCGCGCCGCAGGCGGGTGGCACTTGGCGTGCTGACCGCGCTGGCGGTGGCGCTGACGTGCGGGATGTTCTTCATCCATAACCGCCCCGGCTACCTGTGGGCGGGGCTGGTGTTGATGGGAGCGACGGCGGCCTGTAGCGACCTGGCCAGCGTCCCGTATAACGCTATGCTGCGCCAACTTTCGACGCCGCAGACCGCCGGCCGGATCTCCGGCCTGGGCTGGGCGGCCGGCTACGCCGGCAGCGTCCTGCTCCTGCTCGTGGTCTACACCGGGTTCATCTCCGGGAAGGGCTCCGGACCGGATGCCACCCGAGGGCTATTGCACGTGTCCCTGCACGACGGCCTCTACGTCCGCGAGGCGATGCTGGTCGCGGCGGCGTGGCTGGCCATCTTCGCGCTGCCCCTGCTGTTCGTCGCGCACCGGCTGCCCGATTCGACCGAGCTGCACGAGCCGACGAGCATGCTCGGCGGCTACCGCAAGCTCGTCACGGAGGTCGCCGCCGAATGGCGGCGCGACCGCAACCTGGTGTACTTCCTGTTCGCCAGCGCGTTGTTCCGCGACGGGCTGGCGGCGATCTTCGCCTTCGGCGCCGTGTTGGGGGTCAACGTGTACGGCATCTCGCAGGGCGACGTCCTCATCTTCGGGGTGGTGGCCAGCGTGGTGGCGGCGGTGGGCGCGGTCGCCGGGGGATTCGTCGATCACCGAATCGGGTCGAAGCCGGTAATCGTCGGGTCGCTGGCCGCGATCGTCACCCTGGGGCTGACGTTGATGCTGCTGTCCGGCTCGGTGGCCTTCTGGATCTGCGGCCTGCTGCTGTGCATGTTCATCGGCCCGTCGCAGTCGTCCTCACGCGCCCTGTTGCTGCAGATGGCCAAGCACGGCAGGGAAGGGGTCGCGTTCGGCCTGTACACGATGACCGGCCGCGCGGTCGCGTTCCTCGCGCCGTGGCTGTTCTCCGTATTCGTGGACATCTTCGGCGCCGTGCGCGCCGGGCTGGCCGGCATCTGCCTGGTGCTGACCGCCGGGCTGTTGGCGATGCTGGCGGTCCGGGTTCCGGCGCGCGGCGCGCTCGCGGCCGAACCGTCGTAGGGCGCTCAGCCCCTGCTGTCGCAGATCGTCAGCCCCACGCCGACTCGCTTGCTCATCTGGACACCGTCGATGGTGACCGAGCAGGTGACGTTGTGGCCGATGTTGACGATCGTCACGTTGGCCGGGTGCACCGCCGACTTGGACAGGCTGACCTCTTTGGTCCACGGCAGCGCGACGTTGAATTCGGTCTGGATGACGTCACCGCTGTCGACGTACATGATGCTGATCGCGCGGCCGTCACCGGCGACGCTGTAGACGATGTCCTGCATGGCGGCCGGCCCGGTGGACTCGGTGGGCGTGGGCGCGCCGGCGCTCGGCGGCACCGGAGCCGGCAGGCGCGGTGACGACGTGCGCGGCGACGGGCTCGGCATCGTCGTGGTCGTCTCCGGCATGGCGGGCAGCGGCGGGACGGCGGTCTGCGTCTTGATCGCGTCGTTGACTAGCACCAGGGCGATGACCAAGGCGACCACCAGCAGCACCGCCGCGGCGGCGACGATCCACAGCCAGCGCGGTGGGTTTTTCGGGCCTCCAGGGGGCGCGGAACCCGTGCCCTGCGAAGGCAGGTCGCCCGACGGGGGGAGGTCCTGTTGCCAATACGCCGGCAGCTGCCTGGTCGTGTTGGCGTCGTTCGTGTTCGGCGCCCACGGCGGAACCTGCCCGCCGTAGGCGGGGGCGTATGGCGCCTGCTCGGCGTACGCCGGATCGGTGGGCGGTGGGTACCACGGGCCCTGCGCCGGCAACGGGGGACTGAACCGGTCGGTGGGACGTGAATCGTTCATGTCCACCTCATGGATTGCAGAGTACCTGCGCCGGGCGCTCGAACGGCGAATCACCTCACCGGCGCCGGCTCAGGGGCACCCGTTGCCGGCGGCGAGGGCGGCGACCGTCATCGCCCGCATGACCGCGCGGGACCGCGCCGCGCGGGCCGGCTTCC
>NZ_LZJX01000064.1:0-2283 GCF_001667595.1 Mycobacterium sp. E2989
CGGCCTCGTCGATCCCGTTTGATTCTTCCTCGGCGCTCACGCGCAGCCCGATCGTGTACTTGAGGATCAAGGCCAGGATCAGCGTGACGATGCCGGAGTAGAAGAGGACGGCGAACGCGCCGACCGCCTGCCGCTCCAGCTGGGCCCAGCCGCCGCCGTAGAACAACCCCTTCGACACCCCGGCCACGCCGTTGATGGCCGTGGACTCGGGAGCGGCGAGCAGGCCCACCAGCAGCGTGCCCGCCAGACCGCCGATCATGTGCACACCGACCACGTCGAGCGAGTCGTCGAAGCCGAACTTGAACTTCAGCCCGACCGCCAGCGCGCACACCACTCCGGCCACCGCCCCGACGACGATCGCGCCCAGGATGTTGACCGACGAGCAGGACGGCGTGATCGCCACCAGCCCGGCGACGATGCCGGACGCCGCACCCAGCGTCGTGGGCTTGCCGTCACGGATGCGCTCGGTTAGCAGCCAGGCCAGCATGGCCGTGGCCGTGGCGACCGTGGTGGTCATGAACGTCGACCCGGCCGAGCCGTTGGAGCTGGTCGCCGAGCCGGCGTTGAACCCGAACCAGCCGAACCACAGCAGGCCGGCGCCGAGCATCACGAAGGGCAGGTTGTGCGGCCGGAACAGCGTCGTGGGCCAGCCGCGGCGCTTGCCCAGGACGATCGCCAGGGCCAGGCCCGCCACACCGGAGTTGATATGGACCGCTGTCCCACCGGCGAAGTCGATCGCGTGCAGCTTGTTGTTGATCCAGCCGCCGTGCTCGGACGCGAAGCCGTCCGCGGCGAAGACCCAGTGCGCGACCGGGAAGTAGACCAGCGTCGCCCACAGCCCGGCGAACACCAGCCAGGCGGTGAACTTGAGCCGGTCGGCCACCGCGCCCGAGATCAGGGCGACGGTGATGATCGCGAACATCAGCTGGAAGGCGACGAAGACGGTGGCGGGCATCGTGCCGGCCAGCGGGATGTCCACCTGCGTGACGCCCTTGCTCGCGTCCGCCTTGACGGCGTTGCCGCCGATCAGCTTCGCCAAGCCCCAGTAATCGGTCGGGTTGCCCACGACGCCGCCCCGGTCGTCCCCGAACGACATCGAGTAGCCGTAGAGCACCCACAGCACGGTGACCACGCCCATCGCGCTGATGCTCATCATGATCATGTTGAGCACGCTTCTGGTGCGCACCATGCCGCCGTAGAAGAACGCAAGGCCCGGCGTCATCAACAGCACTAGCGCGGAACTCGCCAACATCCAGGCGGTATCGCCGGTATCGGGTTGGCCCAATTGCGGGAATGCCACTCGCTCACCTCCGGTAAGGACATGAATGGCCGTCAGGCGACGCCTGTGACCTGATCCAGAACCTTGCGAGATGGTTGTTTCCGCAGTGGGGCCACCGTGTTTCGGCGGTATTAACGTCCCGCGCTGCGTGTTAGGGGTTTCAGCCGAGCAGGGCGTCGACGAAGGCGCCCGGCTCGAACGGCGCGAGGTCGTCTGGGCCCTCCCCGAGCCCGACCAGCTTCACCGGCACCCCGAGCTCCTGCTGGACGCGGAATACGATGCCGCCCTTGGCCGTACCGTCCAGCTTGGTCAGCACGGCGCCGGTGATCTCGACCACCTCGGCGAACACCCGCGCCTGGGCCAGCCCGTTCTGCCCGATGGTGGCGTCGAGCACCAGCAGCACCTCGTCGACCGCGGCGCGCCGTGTTACCACGCGTTTAACCTTGTCGAGCTCGTCCATCAGCCCGACCTTGGTGTGCAGCCGCCCGGCGGTGTCGATGAGCACGACGTCGGCGCCCGCGGCGATGCCCTTGTCGACGGCGTCGAAGGCCACCGACGCCGGGTCGGCGCCCTCGGGCCCGCGCACCACCTCGGCGCCGACCCGGGAGGCCCAGGTCTGCAGCTGGTCGGCCGCGGCGGCGCGGAAGGTGTCGGCGGCGCCGAGCACGACGCGTCGGCCGTCGGCCACCAGCACGCGCGCCAACTTGCCGACGGTGGTGGTCTTTCCGGTGCCGTTCACGCCGACGACCAGCAGCACCGACGGGTGGTCGGCGTGCGGCAGCGCGCGGATCGAACGGTCCATCTCGGGGTGCAGCTCACGGATCAGCACGTCGCGCAGCACCGCCTTGGCGTCGGCCTCGGTGCGCACGTCGCTGCCGGCCAGGCGGGCGCGCAGCTGCGACATCACCGAATCGGTGACCACCGGGCCCAGGTCGGCGACCAGCAGGGTGTCCTCGACGTCCTGCCAGGCGTCTTCGTCGAGATCGCCGCCACCGATCAGACCC
>NZ_LZJX01000065.1:0-633 GCF_001667595.1 Mycobacterium sp. E2989
GCCGGCGCCGCCGCGGGCTACTCGCACAAATACGGATTCCGCTACAGCGTGCTCACCCGACCACCCTCGGCCGGATAAGGAAAGGCCAGGTGAACGGAAGTTGTACACGAATGAACACTCGGCACTAGGGAGGCGAGGCAGCGCGTGACCCACTTAATCTCAGCAGTAAGCCATGCGTGCGGTACGCCCGCCCGCGGACCGTTCTCCGAAGGCCGCCGGGCCTAGGAGCAGGGAGGGATTTTCAGATGTCGTTTGTCACGACGCAGCCGGAGGCGCTGGCCGCGGCCGCGGGCAACTTGCAAAGCATTGGCGCGGCGCTGAATGCGCAGAACGCCGCGGCGGCAGCCCCGACGACGGGGGTGGTGCCGGCGGCCGCTGACGAGGTATCGGCACTGACCGCGGCGCAGTTCTGTGCGCACGGCCAGATGTATCAGGCCGTGAGCGGCCAGGCGTCGGCGATTCACGAGATGTTCGTCAACACCCTGAGCATGAGCTCCGGGTCGTACGCGGTGACTGAGGCGGCCAACGCGGCCGCGACGGGTTAAGGAGCCAAGGATGTTTGATTTCGGGATGCTTCCGCCGGAGGTTACGTCGGCGAAGATTTATGCCGGTCCGGGGTCGGGGTCGTTGATG
>NZ_LZJX01000066.1:0-655 GCF_001667595.1 Mycobacterium sp. E2989
CTCGCGCATCAACCGGCCCGATTCGTCGAGCACCGCCTCGATGCGGTCGACGGCGTCGCCGGATCGCGCCGCGGCCGCCCGCAGCCGTGGCAGCGCGACGTCGGTTCGCGCCGCGATCGCGGCCTTGATCAGTTCGGCCTTGTTCGCAAAGTAGTGATACAGGCTGCCGCTGGTCATGTCGGCGGCCCGCGCGATCTCGCGAATAGTGGTGCGGGAGTAGCCCATCTCGGCCACGCACCGCATCGCCGCGGCGATGACGCGCGCGCGGGTCTGCTCGCCATCGGCACCCACCGGGCGCCCCAGCTGTGACGGCAGAACGCTCATTTGCCTCCGCGAACCCCCGGGCTAATCGATCAGTCGATTATATTCGATGCTGTCGGGCTTCGAGAGCCCGGCGGACAGGACACGCGAGTGGGCGGAGCACGGTGACGCGGGCGCAGCGGGGACGCCCGGTGGGCGCCAGCGGCGAGGACACCCGCCAGCGAATCATCGTGGCCACCATGCGTTGTGTGGCCACGGCGGGCTACTCCCGCGCCACCATCCGTGAGATCGCCCGCACCGCGAACGTCACCAGCGCCAGCCTCTACAACTACTTTCCCAACAAGGCCGAACTGATCAAGGCCGCGATCGCGGCGCGAACCGACGTCGCGCTGCC
>NZ_LZJX01000067.1:0-8530 GCF_001667595.1 Mycobacterium sp. E2989
TCCCACCCGGGGAGGTCGTTGGTGGTGACGATCAGCACGGCGGGCCTCCTGGTCACAGCGAAAACGGGCGGTTAGTCCCGTGAGACTAACCGCCCGTTTTCGGTAACCGCTAGGGCGTTTCCGGAGCCGCGTGCGCTCCGGCCTTCGCCAGGTCCGGCTCGGCCGGCGGCTTGCGCGTCCCGGTGAAGGTGAACACCGCGTCCTCGCCGGCGCTCTCGCCGTCCCAGTTGTCCACGTCGACCGTGACGATCTGGCCCGGCCCGACCTCCTCGAAGAGGATCTTCTCGGACAGCTGGTCCTCGATCTCGCGCTGGATGGTGCGCCGCAACGGGCGGGCACCCAGCACCGGGTCGAAGCCGCGCTTGGCCAGCAACGCCTTCGCCTTGTCGGTCAGCTCGAGGGCCATGTCCTTGGCCTTGAGCTGCTTGCCGACGCGCTCGACCATCAGGTCGACCATCCGGATGATCTCGTCGCGAGTCAGCTGGTGGAAGACGATGATGTCGTCGATGCGGTTGAGGAACTCCGGGCGGAAATGCTTCTTCAGCTCGTCGTTGACCTTCTGCTTCATCCGCTCGTAGTTGTTCTCACCGCCACCCTGGGTGAAGCCCAGGCCGACCGGCTTGGAGATGTCGGACGTGCCGAGGTTCGAGGTGAAGATCAGCACGGTGTTCTTGAAGTCCACCGTGCGGCCCTGCCCGTCGGTGAGCCGGCCGTCCTCGAGGACCTGCAACAGGCTGTTGTAGATCTCCTGGTGGGCCTTCTCGATCTCGTCGAACAGCACCACGGAGAACGGCTTGCGGCGCACCTTCTCGGTGAGCTGGCCGCCCTCCTCGTAGCCGACGTATCCCGGCGGGGCGCCGAACAACCGCGACGCGGTGAACCGGTCGTGGAACTCGCCCATGTCGATCTGGATGAGCGCGTCGTCGTCGCCGAACAGGAAGTTGGCCAGCGCCTTGGACAGCTCGGTCTTACCGACACCGGACGGGCCGGCGAAGATGAACGAGCCCGACGGGCGCTTGGGGTCCTTCAACCCGGCGCGGGTTCGGCGGATCGCCTTGGAGACGGCCTTGACGGCGTCCTCCTGGCCGATGATCCGCTTGTGCAGCTCGTCCTCCATGCGCAGCAACCGCGTGGTCTCGGCCTCCGTCAGCTTGAACACCGGGATGCCGGTCCAGTTGCCCAGCACCTCGGCGATCTGCTCGTCGTCGACCTCGGCGACCACGTCGAGATCGCCGGAGCGCCACTGCTTTTCACGCTCGGCCCGCTGGGCGACCAGGGTCTTCTCCCGGTCGCGCAGGCTGGCGGCCTTCTCGAAGTCCTGCGCGTCGATCGCGGACTCCTTTTCGCGGCGCGCGTCGGCGATCTTCTCGTCGAACTCACGCAGGTCTGGCGGCGCGGTCATCCGGCGGATCCGCATCCGGGCGCCCGCCTCGTCGATCAGGTCGATCGCCTTGTCGGGCAGGAACCGGTCGTTGATGTAGCGGTCGGCCAGGGTGGCGGCGGCCACCAACGCCGCGTCGGAGATCGACACCCGGTGGTGCGCCTCGTAGCGGTCGCGCAGGCCCTTGAGGATCTCGATGGTGTGCTCCACCGTCGGCTCGCCCACCTGGACCGGCTGGAAGCGGCGCTCCAGGGCGGCGTCCTTCTCGATGTACTTGCGGTACTCGTCGAGCGTGGTCGCGCCGATGGTCTGCAGCTCGCCGCGGGCCAGCTTGGGCTTGAGGATGCTCGCGGCGTCGATCGCGCCCTCGGCGGCCCCGGCACCGACGAGCGTGTGCAGCTCGTCGATGAACAGGATGATGTCGCCGCGGGTGTTGATCTCCTTGAGCACCTTCTTCAGCCGCTCCTCGAAGTCACCGCGGTAGCGCGAGCCGGCCACCAGCGAGCCGAGGTCAAGCGTGTAGAGCTGCTTGTCCTTCAGCGTCTCCGGAACCTGGCCGTGCACGATCGCCTGCGCCAGGCCCTCGACGACGGCGGTCTTGCCGACGCCGGGCTCGCCGATCAGCACCGGGTTGTTCTTGGTGCGGCGGCTGAGCACCTGCATGACCCGCTCGATTTCCTTCTCGCGGCCGATGACCGGGTCGAGCTTGCCCTCCATCGCGGCGGCCGTCAGGTTGCGCCCGAACTGGTCGAGCACCAACGAGGTGGACGGGCTGCCCGATTCGCCGCCTCGGCCACCGGTGCCGGCCTCCGCGGCCTCCTTGCCCTGGTAGCCGCTGAGCAGCTGGATGACCTGCTGGCGCACCCGGGTCAGTTCGGCGCCGAGCTTCACCAGGACCTGGGCGGCCACGCCCTCGCCCTCGCGGATCAGGCCCAGCAGGATGTGCTCGGTGCCGATGTAGTTGTGGCCGAGCTGCAGCGCCTCACGCAGGCTCAGCTCGAGAACCTTCTTGGCGCGCGGGGTGAAGGGGATGTGGCCCGACGGCGCCTGCTGGCCCTGGCCGATGATCTCCTCGACCTGGCTGCGAACGCCCTCCAGCGAAATGCCCAAGGACTCCAGCGACTTCGCCGCGACGCCCTCGCCCTCGTGAATCAAACCCAACAGGATGTGCTCGGTGCCGATGTAGTTGTGGTTGAGCATCCGGGCCTCTTCTTGCGCCAGGACGACGACCCTGCGGGCACGGTCGGTAAATCGTTCAAACATCGCCTGCTACCTGCTCTCCCTCACATCGGTACAAGCCTGTTAGTGGCCCACCGGCCCCCGTTGGGGCCGACTCGCGTACCTGCCATCCACTGTAATGGTCGGTCTGCCAGGGGGCATAACCTTGCGGTCCCTTGCTGTTCAAGGCCCGCCGGCCCGTCTCGGGCAGTCTCCCCTGTGATTACAGCGCCGTACTTGGAGCAACGTGGCCGGGCGCCAATTGGTTTCCTTCGGTCGCGGCTGATTCTTTCGCGGCCAGCGAACGACAAACCGGCGCCCAGGCCTGTGCGGCCCGGACGCCGGTGAGAGGTTTCCTTAGGTGGCCGCGTGGAAGGCGTCGATGACGTCGGCCGGGATGCGGCCGCGCGTCGACACGTTGTGGCCGTTGCGGCGGGCCCATTCGCGGATCGCCGCGCTCTGCTCACGGTCGATCGCGCCACGACCACGACCGGAGCCCGAACGCCCGCGCCGCCGCCCGCCGACCCGGCGACCGGCTTCCACCCACTGCTTCAGGTCGTTGCGGAGTTTTGCGGCATTCTTCGACGAAAGGTCAATCTCATAGGTAACCCCGTCAAGCCCGAATTCGACCGTTTCGTCGGCTGCGCCGGCACCGTCGAAATCATCGACCAAGGTGACGGTCACTTTTTTCGCCATTAGCTTATCCTCGCATTTCGTCCTGAGCAGTTGCTGAGCAGTTTGGGTGAGCCTCCCCGGGTCACCAATCTGCCATAACAACGCAGCATACTCAATCCGGCCGCGAGGCGCACAGTTGCACTTTTCAAGTGGAGTGCGGCCGAACAATCGGGAACAAAACTGTCTCTCGAATTGACAGGCCAGTCAAAGTCATCAACAACCGATCGATACCCATTCCCGTTCCGGTGCACGGGGGCATCCCATACTCGAGGGCGGCGAGAAAATCTTCGTCGAGCACCATGGCTTCGTCGTCGCCGGCCGCAGCCGCCCGCGCCTGTGCGGCGAATCTCTCCCGCTGCACCACCGGGTCGTTCAATTCGGAATACCCGGTGGCCAGTTCGACCCCGCGAATGTAAAGGTCCCACTTCTCGGTGACCCCCGGGATGCTGCGGTGCTGGCGCGTCAAAGGCGTTGTCTCGACGGGGAAGTCCCGCACGAAAGTGGGCGCGGTCAGCGTATTGCCCACCGTGTGCTCCCAGAGCTCCTCGACGAGCTTGCCGTGTCCGTAGCCCCGGTCGGTGGGCACCTCGAGCCCCAGCCGATGCGTGATGGCCCACAGCCGCTCGACCGACGTCTCGGGGGTGATCTCCTCCCCGAGCGCCGCGGACAGCGACGGGTACATTTGAATCGACGCCCATTCTCCGTCTATGTCGTAGACCGTCCCGTCGGGCAGGGGTAGTTGTCTGGTTCCGATCGCCTCATCGGCCACCTCTTGAATAAGCTCGCGCGTGACGACTGCCGAATCGTCATAGGTTCCGTAGGCCTGGTAGGTCTCCAACATGGAAAATTCCGGAGAATGCGTGGAATCCGCGCCTTCGTTTCGGAAGACGCGATTAACTTCGAAGACCTTGTCGAAACCACCGACGATGCAGCGCTTGAGGAACAGTTCGGGTGCGATCCGCAGGTAGAGATCGATGTCCAGCGCATTAGAATGCGTGACGAACGGCCGCGCCGCCGCGCCGCCGGCCAGCGTCTGCAACATGGGCGTTTCGACTTCGAGAAACCCGCGCCGTTCCAGCGCGTTGCGGATCGCGCGGACCACCGCGATTCGCTGCCGCGCCACCGTGCGGGCCTGCGGCCGGACGATGAGGTCGACGTAGCGCTGCCGCACCCGCGCCTCTTCGCTCATCTCCTTGTGCGCCACCGGCAGCGGCCGCAATGACTTGGTCGCGATCTGCCACGAATCGGCGAGTACGGACAATTCGCCTCGGCGTGAGCTGATCACGTTGCCGTGCACGTAGACGATGTCGCCGAGGTCGACGTCGGCTTTCCACGCGTCCAGCGATTCCCGGCCGACCTTGTCGAGGCTGAGCATCACCTGCAGGGTGGTGCCGTCGCCCTCCTGGAGTGTCGCGAAGCACAACTTGCCGGAGTTGCGCGCGAAGATCACCCGGCCCGCGATGCCGACGACGTCGTCGGTCGCGGTGTCGATCGGCAGGTTGGGGTGCTCGGCGCGCACCTGGGCCAGCGTGTGGGTGCGTTCGATGGCGACCGGATAGGGTTCCCGGCCCTCGGCCAGCAGGCGAGCGCGCTTGTCCCGGCGGATGCGGAACTGCTCGGGCAGGTCCGCGGCTTCGTCCTCGCTGGCGTCACTCACGACGTGCCAGCTTAAATGACCTCGCGGAGCGGCTCTTACCGGCGGCCCGCCGAGATTGCCGTCAGGGTCGTTGTTCCGGCCGCAACCACGACCGCTGGGGCAATCTCGTCGCAGGGATACTCAGCGCGCGGTCTTCAGCCGGCCGCGCTGGGCGTCCCGGTTGCGTTCGAACACCAGCCGCAGCCCCTGCAAGGTCAAGTGCTGGTCGTAGTGGCTGGGCGTGTGCAGCTCGGGCAGCAGCAGGGGTGCCGTGTGCCCCGTCGCCACCACGGCGACGTCGTCGCCGGCGAAGCCGTCCACGTCCTGGCGGATGCGCCCGACCAGCCCGTCGACCAGACCGGCGAAGCCGAACACCGCCCCGGCCTGCATGCATTCAACCGTGTTCTTGCCCACCACCGAACGCGGGCGGGACAACTCCACCCGGCGCAGCGCCGCGGAGCGCGCCGCGGCGGCGTCCGACGACACCTGCACGCCCGGGGCGATCGCGCCGCCGAGGAACTCCCCCTTGGCCGACACGACGTCCACGCAGATCGAGGAGCCGAAGTCGATGACGATGGCTGCGCTCTGGAATCGGTGAAAAGCGGCCAGGCAGTTGACGATTCGGTCTGCGCCCACTTCTTTCGGATTGTCCACCAGCAGCGGGATGCCGGTGCGCACACCCGGCTCGATCAGCACGTGCGGCACCGACGGCCAGTACTGGTCGAGCATGATCCGCACCTCGTGCAGCACCGACGGGACGGTGGACAGGGCGACGGCCCCGGTCAGCCGCTCGGAGTCGTCGCCGATCAGCCCGTCAATGGTCAGGGCCAGCTCGTCGGCGGTCACCTCGGACTCGGTCCGGATCCGCCAGTGCTGCACCACCTTCGCGTGCTCTTTCGACCCGGAGATCAACCCAACGACGGTGTGGGTGTTGCGGACGTCGATCGCCAGCAGCACGGCTACCGCGCAACGATTCGGGGATCGAGTAACTCGGCGGCGTCGGCGGGCACGAAGGCCGGGTCGTGGCCGAGGTCGATCGGCTTGTTGTCGGCGTCGACGAACACGATCCGCGGCTCATACGACCGGGCCTCCGCCTCTTCCATGGTGCCGTACGCGATCAGGATCACCAGATCGCCCGGGTGCACGAGATGCGCTGCGGCGCCGTTGATTCCGATCACCCCGCTGCCGCGTTCCCCGGTGATCGCGTAGGTGACCAGGCGGGCGCCGTTGTCGATGTCGACGATGGTCACCTGCTCGCCCTCGAGGAGGTCGGCGGCGTCCATCAGGTCGGCGTCGATGGTCACCGAGCCGACGTAGTGCAGGTCGGCCTGAGTGACGGTGGCGCGGTGGATCTTCGACTTGAGCATCGTCCGTAACATCAATTCCTCCAATGTGATTGGGCGAGTCCGTCCGGCCCCACGGGTGCCGGCGAAGTTTCGATCTCGATCGCGATGTTGTCCAGCAGCCTGGTGGTGCCCAGGCGGACGGCAACGAGCAGCCTTGCGGTTCGGTTGCCCCGCAACGGGCCGAGCTCCGGGTCGCGCAACTCGAGGTAGTCGACGGTGAGGTCGGGCACCGCGTCGAGCACCGCGCGCGCCGCGTCCAGCGCGGCCCGCGGCCCGGCGTCGGCGGCGTGCGCCGCCGCCGTCAACGCCGCCGACACCGCCACGGCCGCCTCGCGCTGCGCCGGGTCGAGGTAGCGGTTACGAGACGACATGGCCAGCCCGTCGGCCTCGCGGACGGTGGGTACGCCGACCACCGTGACGTCGATGTTGAGGTCGGCGACCATCTGCCGGATCAGCACCAGCTGCTGATAGTCCTTCTCGCCGAAGAACACTCGGTCCGGGCGCACGATCTGCAGGAGTTTGCACACCACGGTCAGCACGCCGGCGAAGTGGGTCGGCCGCGGACCGCCCTCCAGGTCGGTGGCCAGCGGGCCGGGCTGCACGGTGGTGCGCAGGCCGTCGGGGTACATCGCCGCGGCCGTTGGCGCGAACACGATTTCGACGCCTTCGCCGCGCAGCAGCGCCACGTCGTCGTCCAGGGTCCTGGGGTAGGCGTCGAGGTCTTCGCCGGCGCCGAACTGGAGGGGGTTGACGAAGATCGAGACGGCCACCACCGAGCCCGGCACCCGCTTGGCCGCGCGCACCAGGGCGAGGTGACCGTCGTGCAGCGCGCCCATGGTGGGCACCAGCATCACCCGGCGGCCGGTGTGGCGCAGCGCGCGGCAGACGTCCGCGACGTCGCGCGGGCGGGAGTACACGTTGAGTTCGCCGGCGTTGAACGCGGGCGCCTTGCCTGGGCTCATCCCGCCAGGACCTCGACGACGTCGGCGGGAGCGTGGGCGCGCCGGGCCGTCCGCAGCGCGTTCACCCGGTAGGCCTGGGCCAGTTCCGGGTCGACCCGGTGGAGCGCGGCCAGATGCCCGGCGACCGCGGCCGCGTCACCGCGCGCGACCGGACCGGTGAGCGCGGCCTGCCCGCGTTGGAGGGTGTTCTCCAGCGCGGCCCGGGCCAGCGGCCCGACGATGCGTTCGGCGATGCCGCCCGGGGAGTCGTCGACGGACTGTTGCCCGAGCAGTTCGCTGCCGCGCAGGGCCGCCCGCAACGCCTCGAGCGCGTCGGCGAGCACCGTCACGAGGTGGTTGCCCGCGTGCGCCAGGGCGGCGTGGTAGAGCACCCGCGCCTCTTCGCGCACGCAGAACGGTTCACCGCCCATTTCCAGCACGAGCGACTGCCCGATCGCGTAACCGACCTCGTCGGCCGCGGTGATCCCGAAGCAGGTGTCGGGCAGCCTGCTGATGTCCTCGTCCGATCCGGTGAACGTCATGGCCGGGTGGATCGCCAGCGGAATGCAGCCGTCCCGGGTCAACGGCTCGAGGATGCCGACACCGTTGGCGCCGGAGGTGTGGACGACGATCGTGCCCGGGCGCACCGACGAGGTCGCGGCCAACCCGGACACGAGGCCGGCCAGTTCGCTGTCCGGGACGGCCAGCAGCAGCAGCTCCGCGGCGGCGGCGACGTCCGGTGGGGGCATGACCGGGGTGTCGGGCAGCCGGCGCTGGGCGCGCTGCCGCGACGCGTGGGAGATGGCGCTGCACGCGACCACGACATGGTCGGCGCGCTCCAGCGCAACACCGAGCGCGGTGCCCACCCGGCCGGCCGAGATGACTCCCACCTTGAGCCTGGCCGGGCGCAAACCGTCGAACTGCACCATCGCAGACGACCTCACAGATTTATTCGTTCGTTCCGGTCCCACCGCGTGGGTACCGTTCGGTCACTAAAACTGTAGTCGATCAGGGCGCCAAGCCCAATGTGAGGAAGCTCCCAGCTCAGCCGTCGCGGCTATTCACGTCTGCGGCGGCGGCCACCCTCGGACGGCTGGACCTGCAACCGCGCCAACAGCTCGGCAACCGACTGACCGCCGGTGGGCGCGCCGTCGCCCGGACTATCGGCGCCCGGCGCCAACGGGTCCCCGCCCCCGTGCCGGGGAGTGTGCTCCGGTGGTGGCGGTGGGGCCAACCGTGGCGGTAGCGGCTCGGCGGTGGGGGCCTGGGCGCACACCGAAACATGGCGGGCCGGAGACGATGGCTGATCGAATCGAATTGCGGGGGGTGACCG
>NZ_LZJX01000068.1:0-747 GCF_001667595.1 Mycobacterium sp. E2989
CTCGCGCATCAACCGGCCCGATTCGTCGAGCACCGCCTCGATGCGGTCGACGGCGTCGCCGGATCGCGCCGCGGCCGCCCGCAGCCGTGGCAGCGCGACGTCGGTTCGCGCCGCGATCGCGGCCTTGATCAGTTCGGCCTTGTTGGGAAAGTAGTTGTAGAGGCTGGCGCTGGTGACGTTCGCGGTGCGGGCGATCTCACGGATGGTGGCGCGGGAGTAGCCCGCCGTGGCCACACAACGCATGGTGGCCACGATGATTCGCTGGCGGGTGTCCTCGCCGCTGGCGCCCACCGGGCGTCCCCGCTGCGCCCGCGTCACCGTGCTCCGCCCACTCGCGTGTCCTGTCCGCCGGGCTCTCGAAGCCCGACAGCATCGAATATAATCGACTGATCGATTAGCCCGGGGGTTCGCGGAGGCAAATGAGCGTTCTGCCGTCACAGCTGGGGCGCCCGGTGGGTGCCGATGGCGAGCAGACCCGCGCGCGCGTCATCGCCGCGGCGATGCGGTGCGTGGCCGAGATGGGCTACTCCCGCACCACTATTCGCGAGATCGCGCGGGCCGCCGACATGACCAGCGGCAGCCTGTATCACTACTTTGCGAACAAGTCCGAGCTGCTGGACGCCGCCGTCGAGGAGATCGAGGGAATCGCGCTGCCGCGGCTGCAGGCCGGGGCCGAACGGGCCGACGGCGTGGTCGAACGCCTCGCGGCGGTGTTGGACGAGACGAACCGGTTGATGCGCGAGTATC
>NZ_LZJX01000069.1:0-6601 GCF_001667595.1 Mycobacterium sp. E2989
GCATCTACGCCGACGTCCTGGGCCTCGAGCGCGTCAGCACCGACGACTCCTTCTTCGAACTCGGCGGCGACAGCATCTCGGCCATGGGCCTGGTCGCCGCGATCAACAGCAACCTGGGCGTGGCCCTCCCGGTCCGCGTTGTCTTCGAGGCGCCCACGGTCGCCCAGCTGGCGCTGCGGATCGGCGAGGGCGCCCGCGGGCTGGAGCCGTTGGTGGCCGCCGAGCGGCCCACTGTCATCCCGTTGTCGTTCGCGCAGAATCGGCTGTGGTTCCTCGACCAATTACAAGGCCCGTCACCGGTTTACAACATGGCGGCCGCGCTGCGGCTGAGCGGACGGCTCGATGCCGACGCGCTCGGCGCGGCCATGGCGGATGTGGTGGCCCGCCACGAGAGCCTGCGCACGCTGATCGCCGCGCCCGAGGGAACGCCCCAGCAGCTGGTGCGCCCCGTCGAACGGGCCGACTTCGGTTGGGAGATCGTCGACGCCCGCGGCTGGTCGGCCGGCCGGCTCGACGAGGCCATCGGAACGACGGCGCGCTACACGTTCGATTTGGCGGCCGAAATCCCCATGCGGGCAGAGCTTTTCCGCGTCGGCGAGGACGAGCACGTGCTGGTGGCCGTGGTCCATCACATCGCCGCCGACGGGATGTCGATCACCCCGCTGGTGCGCGACCTGGGCATGGCCTACGCCAGCCGGTGCTCCGGGGAGGCCCCCGGCTGGTCGCCCTTGGCCGTTCAGTACGTCGATTACACGCTGTGGCAGCGCGCGCAGCTCGGCGACCTCGACGACCGCGAGAGCCCCATCGCCGCCCAGCTGGCCTACTGGCAAGAGGCCCTGGCCGGCATGCCCGACCGGGTGCCGCTGCCCACGGACCGGCCCTACCCGCTGGTGGCCGATCAGCGCGGCGCCACCATCGAAATCGACTGGCCCATAGACCTGCAACGCGGCGTCGGCGAGCTCGCCCGCAAGCACAACGCCACCAGCTTCATGGTGGTCCAGACGGCCCTGGCGGTGCTGCTCTCCAAGATCAGCGCCAGTCCCGATGTGGCGGTGGGTTTTCCGATCGCCGGGCGGCGCGACCCCGCACTCGACGACCTGGTCGGGTTCTTCGTCAACACCCTGGTGCTCCGGGTCGACCTGAATGAGCTGGGCGGCGACCCCACCTTCACCGACCTGATCGCCCAGGTGCGGCAGCGCAGCCTGGCCGCCTACGAACACCAAGACGTGCCCTTCGAGGTGCTGGTCGAGCGGCTCAACCCAACCCGAAGCCTGACGCACCATCCCCTGGTCCAGGTCCTGCTGGCCTGGCAGAACTTCGCCGGGCACGACAGCGGCCCGGTCAACGGCCTGTCCCTCGGCGACGTCGACATCGCGCCGATCCCGGTGGACACCCAAACCGCCCGCATGGATTTGACCTTCTCGTTGGCCGAGCGCTGGAGCGAGGACGGCGGCCCCGCCGGCATCGGCGGCACGGTGGAGTTCCGCACCGACGTTTTCGACGCCGAAAGCATCCAGTCCCTCGTCGGGCGGCTACAGCGGGTGCTGACGGCCATGACCGTCGACCCCACCCAGGCGTTGTCGTCGCTGGATCTGCTCGACGAGGCCGAGCATGCCCGGCTCGACGCGATGGGCAACCGGGCGGCGCTGGCCCGCCCCGCCGCCGCGCCGGTGTCCATTCCGGCGCTGTTCGCCGCGCAGGTGGCCCGCACCCCGGAGGCCGTGGCGCTGGTCTGCGACGGCCGGTCCATGACCTACCGCGAGCTCGACGAGGCCGCGGACCGGTTGGCCCATACGCTGGCCGGCCACGGGGCGCGTCCCGGACAGTTTGTGGCCCTGCTGTTTTCGCGCTCGGCCGAGGCGATCGTGGCGATCCTGGCCGTGCTCAAGTCGGGGGCGGCCTACCTGCCGATCGACCCCGCGCTGCCGGAGTCGCGCATCGGATTCGTGCTTGCCGACGCCGCCCCGATGGCCGTCATCACCACCGCCGAACTCACCGACCGGCTCGCCGACCACGACGTGCCGATCATCGACGTCAACGAAACCCCCCGGCCCGAAACGACATTGACGGCGCCGGGGCCGGCGGATCTGGCCTACCTGATCTACACGTCCGGCACCACCGGTGTCCCCAAGGGCGTCGCGGTCACCCACCGGAACGCGACCCAACTGCTGGCACGCATGGACACCGGCCTGCCCCGCGCCGGGGTCTGGTCGCAGTGGCATTCGCTGGCCTTCGACGTCTCGGTCCACGAGATCTTCGGCGCGCTGTTGCACGGTGGGCGGCTGGTCGTGGTGCCCGAGTCCGTGGCCCGCTCACCCGAAGACTTCCACGAACTGCTGGTCACCGAACGCGTCAGCGTGTTGAGCCAAACCCCTTCTGCGGCAGCGATGTTGGCCCCGGAGGGGCTGGAGTCCGTCTCCCTGGTGGTCGCCGGCGAGGCGTGCCCGGCCGAACTGGTGGACCGCTGGGGGCCGGGCCGGGCGATGATCAACGCCTACGGCCCGACCGAGGCCACGGTGTACGCGGCGGTCAGCGAGCCCCTGACGCCGGCGTCGGTGGAGTCCGGGGCCGTGCCCATCGGGTCGCCGGTGCCCGGGGGCGCGCTGTTCGTGCTCGACGGGTGGCTGCGGCCGGTGCCCGCCGGGGTGGTCGGCGAGTTGTATGTGGCCGGCGCCGGTGTCGCCAGCGGATATTGGAAACGGTCGGGCCTGACCGCATCGCGATTCGTCGCCTGCCCGTTCGGCGGGGCCGGCGCCCGGATGTACCGGACCGGGGACCTGGTGCGCTGGCGCGCCGACGGGCAGCTGGACTACCTGGGCCGGGCGGACGAGCAGGTCAAGATCCGCGGGTACCGCATCGAACTCGGTGAGGTGCGCGCGGCGCTGGCCTGGCTCGACGGGGTCGAGCAGGCGGTGGTGATCGCGCGGGGGGACCGCCCCGGCGATAAGCGCCTCGTCGCCTACATCACCGGAACGGCCGATCCGGCCGGGGCGCGCGAAGCGCTGGCGGAGCGGTTGCCGGCGTACATGATTCCCGCCGCCGTCGTCGCGCTCGAAGCGCTGCCGCTCACACCCAACGGCAAGCTCGACACCCGCGCCCTGCCCGCTCCGGAATATGCCGACGGCGACCGCTACCGCGCGCCCGGCAACGCCGTCGAGGAGATCCTGGCGGGCATCTACGCCCAGGTGCTCGGGCTCGACCGCGTCGGCATCGACGACTCGTTCTTCGACCTCGGCGGCGACAGCATCTCGTCGATGCAGGTCGTCACCCGGGCGCGGGCGGCCGGCCTGATCTGCCGCACCCGCGACATCTTCGTCGAACAGACCGTGGCCCGGCTGGCCCGCGTGGCCGAGGTGGCCGACGCGGGAGTCGCCGTGATCGACGAGGGCGTCGGGCCGGTGCCGGCGACCCCGATCATCCGGTGGCTGCAGGGGGTGGACGGTCCCGTCGATCAGTTCAACCAGGCGATGCTGGTGCAGGCCCCCGCCGGCGTCACCGAGGCCGACGCGCTGGTGGTGTTGCAGGCCCTGCTCGACCGGCACGGCATGCTGCGCCTGCGGGTCGGCGACGACTGGTCGCTGACGGTGCCCGAGCCCGGTTCGGTCGATGCCCGCGACTGCCTGCACACCGTCGGCGAGTTGTCCGACGCCGCGCTGGTGCAGGCCCGGTCGCGGCTGAACCCGGCCGCCGGGGCGATGCTCAGCGCGCTGTGGATCGCCGCCACCGGCCAGCTGGTGGTGATCATCCACCACCTGGCTGTCGACGGGGTGTCCTGGCGAATCCTGTTGGAGGACTTGAACATCGCGTGGGCCCAGCACCGGCAGGGACAACCGGTGGCGCTGCCCGCGGCGGGTACCTCGTTCGCCCGATGGGCGGAGCGGCTTGCCGAGCGCGCGAGCCACCCGGACGTCGTCGACCAGCTGGGCACCTGGCAGCGGGTGGCGGCGACGCCCGCGGCGCTGCCCGCGGTCCGCCCCGAGGCCGACACCTTCGCCACCGCCGGGCAGCTATCGGTCGAGCTGGACATCGAAACCACCGGCATGCTGCTCGGTGCGGTGCCGGCGGCCTTCCACGCGGGCGTCCAGGACATCCTGCTGATCTCGTTCGCCCTCGCGCTCACCGAATTCCTGGGCGGACCGCCGGTCGGCATCGACGTCGAGGGCCACGGCCGCCACGAGGAGCTGGGCCGCGACGTCGACCTGTCCCGCACGGTGGGATGGTTCACCGCCAAGTACCCGGTGTCGGTGAACGTGGGCGGCTTGTCGTGGGCGCAGGTGGTCGCCGGCGAGGCCGCGCTCGGCGCGGCGCTCAAGGACGCCAAGGAGCAGCTGCGCGCCCTCCCGGACGCGCTGACCTATGGGCTGCTGCGCTACCTGAACGCCGACGCCGACCTGGACGCGAACGACCCGCCGATCGGATTCAACTACCTGGGGCGTCAGGGCGGCGCCGCCGCGCTCTCCGACGATATGTGGCGGCCAGTGCCGGGCCCGGCCACCGCCGCGGCCGCGGCGATCCCCATGCCGTTGATGCACACGCTGGAACTCAACGCGGCCACCGTCGACACCGATGCCGGCCCGCGCCTGCACGCCAACTGGACGTGGGCGCCGTCCGCGCTGGAGGACGAGCAGGTCGCACGGCTCAGCCGGCTGTGGTTCGAGGCCCTGGCCGGGGTCTGCGCCCACGTGCGATCGGGCGGCGGCGGGCTGACGCCGTCCGACATCGCGCCCGCCCGCCTCAACCAAAAGCAAATCGACCAGCTGCAGCGCCACCACGACATCGCCGACGTGCTACCGCTGACCCCGGTCCAGCAGGGGCTGCTCTTCCACGCGAACACCGTGCGGGGCGGCGACCAGGACGCCAGCGACCTCTACGCCGGGCAGCTCGACATCACCGTCACCGGCCCGCTCGACCCCGAGCGCCTGCACGACGCCGTGCGCGGGGTCGTCAAACGGCATCCGAACCTGGTGGCCCGATTCTTCGACCAGTTCGACGAGCCGGTGCAGGTCATCGCGGCCGATCCCGCGGCGGCATGGCAGTACCTCGAACTCGAGGACGAGGCGGACATCGCGCGGCTGTGCGCCGCCGAGCGGGCCGCCGTCTGCGACCTGGCCAACCAGCCGCCCTTCCGGGTCGCCTTGATCCGCACCGCGATCGATGTGCACCGGCTGGTGCTGACCAACCACCACATCGTGCTCGACGGCTGGTCGATGCCAATTCTGCTGGCGGACCTCTTCGCCGGCTACTACGGCCAGCGTCCGCCCGCGGCGGCCCCCTACCGCGGCTTCGTCAGCTGGCTGGCCGACCGTGACCGCGACGCGGCCCGCGCCGCCTGGGGCGAGGTGTTCGCCGGCTTCGACACCCCGACCCTGGTCGGCCGCCAGGACCGAATGACGCTGGGGGAGCAGGGCATTCGAACGTTCGCGCTGCCGGCCGACCTCACCCGGGCCGTCGGCGAGTTGGCCCGCTCGTGCCACACCACCGTCAACACGGTGCTGCAAGCCGCCTACGCGCAACTGCTGTGCTGGATGACCGGTCAGCGCGACGTCGCATTCGGCACCACCGTCTCGGGCCGGCCGGCCGAGGTGCCCGGCGCGGAGGCGATGGTCGGCCTGTTGATCAACACCGTTCCGGTGCGGGCGAACATCACCCCGACGACGACGGCCGCCGACCTACTTTTGCAGCTGCAGGACGCCCACAACCACACGCTCGACCATCAGCACCTGGCGCTCAACGAAATTCACCGAATCACCGGCCAGGACACGCTGTTCGACACCTTGTTCGCCTTCGAGAACTACCCGATCGACGCCACCGCATTGTCGGGCAACCACGAACTGGCCATCACCGACATCGCCACCCGCGAATCCACCCACTACCCGTTGACATTCCAGGCCCAGCCGGGAACCGAACTGCGGCTGCGCGTCGAATACGACACCGACGTGTTCGACGCCGCGGCCATCGACACGCAGATCGAGCGGCTACGACGGCTGCTGACCGCGATGACGAGCGACCCGGCGCGGCCGCTGTCGGCGGTCGATGTGCTGGACGCCGGTGAGCGCGCTTGGTTGGACGAGGTCGGCAACCGGGCGGTGCTGAGCCGGCCGTGGGCGCCGGCATCGATTCCGGAGCTGTTCGCCGCGCAGGCGGCGCGCGACCCCAAGGCACCGGCGCTGACGTTCGACGGGCGGTCGATGACCTACCGTGAGCTCGAAAAAGCGTCAAACCGACTGGCACACTTGCTGATTCGCGGCGGCGCCGGCCCGGGTGAAGCCGTCGCGTTGCTGCTACCCCGGTCGGCCGAGGCGATCGTCGCGATCCTGGCGGTGCTCAAGACCGGGGCAGCCTATCTGCCGATCGACCCCGCGCTCCCGGCGGCCCGTAAAGACTTCATGCTCGCCGACACGGCGCCGATAGCCGCGGTCACCACGGGGGCCCTGCGACCGGAGTTGGACGGTCACGACCTGCTGGTGGTCGACGTCGCCGATCCCGCGCTGCACACCCAGCCCGCGACGGCGCCCGCCGGGCCATCCCCCGAGGACATGGCGCACATCATCTACACCTCGGGCACCACCGGCACGCCGAAGGGGGTGGCGGTCACACACGC
>NZ_LZJX01000070.1:0-40456 GCF_001667595.1 Mycobacterium sp. E2989
CGACGCGACGTCCTACAAGAAGCAGACGATCAGCAACACCCAGGCGATCACCAACGGCACGTGCATGGGGGCTCAGGGCACGAACGACGGAGGCGCGCTGCAGGCGACGACCATCAGCCTGGAACAGTGCCCGCCGATGGGGCGGCCGCACCACCACCTGCACCTGCCGCATTTGCCCTTCCACCTTGAGCGGCGGATTGCCGCCATTGGCTAGCGGAAGGGCAGGTGGCTTTAGACGGTGAAGCCCAAGGCGCGCAGTTGCTCG
Source organism: Mycobacterium sp. E2989 (assembly GCF_001667595.1). NCBI lineage: Bacteria > Bacillati > Actinomycetota > Actinomycetes > Mycobacteriales > Mycobacteriaceae > Mycobacterium > Mycobacterium sp. E2989. The sequence goes on from NZ_LZJX01000070.1 coordinate 266, forward strand.
CGGCCGTCCTCGGTGATCTTGTCCGGGCCCCAAGGCGGGTTCCACACCCAGTTGATCCGCAGGTCGTCGACCAGGCCGCTGCTGACCAGCGCGCTGCGCGACTGGTCCTCGATGACATCGGTCAGCGGGCAGGCCGCCGAGGTCAGCGTCATTTCGAGCAGGGCAACGGTCCCCTCGTCGCCCTCTTCCACGTTGAGGCCGTAGACCAGCCCGAGGTCGACGACGTTGATGCCCAACTCCGGGTCGACGACGTCGCGCATCGCCTCCTCGAGGTCGGCAATAAATTCGTCACCCGGTGCGGCGGTCTCGCTCATCCTGTTCCTCCTCGAAGTCCGCGCCCCTGTCTGAACAAGCTTGGGCCAACGCGTCTTTGAACGCCATCCAGCCCAGCAGTGCGCATTTCACCCGGGCCGGGTATTTGGCCACCCCGGCGAACGCGATGCCGTCGCCCAGGACGTCCTCGTCGCCCTCGACGGTGCCGCGCGAGGACACCATCTCGGTGAACGCGGCGATGGTGTTCAGCGCCTCGGGCACGGTCTGACCGATCACCTGCTGGGTGAGCACCGAGGTCGCCGCCTGGCTGATCGAGCAGCCCTGCCCGTCGTAGGAAACGTCCGCCACGCGCCGGCCGTCGTCCGACAGCGCGACCCGCAGGGTCACCTCGTCGCCGCAGACGGGGTTGACGTGGTAGACCTGCGCGCCGAACGGCTCGCGCAGCCCGCGATGCTGGGGATGCTTGTAATGATCGAGGATCACGTCCTGATACATCTGCTCCAGGCGCACCGTCAGTCTCTCCCAAAGAATTCCACCGCGCGGCGGACGCCGGCCACCAGCCGCTCGACCTCGTCGGTGGTGTTGTACACGGCGAACGACGCCCGGGCGGTTGCCGCCACGCCGAACCGGCGGTGCAGCGGCATCGCGCAATGATGCCCCACGCGGACCGCGACGCCCTCGTCGTCGAGCACCTGCCCGACGTCGTGGGCGTGCACCCCGTCAACGACGAACGAGACGGGCGAGCCGCGGTTTTCCATGGCGGTCGGCCCGATGATCCGCACGCCGTCGATGCCGGACAGGCCCTCCAGGGTCGCGGCGACCAGCTCGCGCTCGTGCGCCTCGACCGCGTCCATGCCGACGGCACCCAGATAGCGTGCGGCCGCGCCCAACCCGACGACCTGGGAGGTCATCGGCGTGCCGGCCTCGAACCGTTGCGGAGCCGGGGCGTAGGTCGACGCCTCCATGGTCACGGTCTCGATCATCGACCCACCGGTGAGGAACGGCGGCAGCTCCGAGAGCACCGCCCGGCGGCCGTAGAGGGCGCCGACCCCGTTGGGGGCCAACATCTTATGGCCGGAGAACGCGGCGAAGTCGACGTCGAGCGCATGCAAGTCGACCGGCTCGTGCGGCACCGACTGGCAGGCGTCCAGCACCGTCAATGCGCCCACCGCCTTGGCGCGGCGGACCAGCTCGGCCACCGGTGCCACCGCGCCGGTCACATTCGAATGATGGCTGAACGCAACGACCTTCACGCGCTCGTCCAGCTCGAGCGAGTCCAGGTCGATGCGGCCGTCGTCGGTCACGCCGTACCAGCGCAGGGTGGCGCCGCTGCGGCGGGCCAGCTCCTGCCACGGGACGATGTTGGCGTGGTGCTCGAGCTCGGTGGTGACGATGACCTCGCCCTTGCCGACTGCGCGGTCAAACCTCTTGTCGCCCAGCACATACGAGGCCAGGTTCAGCGCCTCCGTGGCGTTTCGCGTAAAGACCAGCTCGTCGGCGTCGGCGCCGACGAACGCCGCGACATCGGCGCGGCCCTGCTCGTAGGCGTCGGTCGCCTCCTCCATCAGCTGGTGCGCGCCGCGATGGACCGCGCCGTTGGAGGTGACCAGGAACTCGCGTTCGGCGTCGAGCACCTGCAGCGGGCGCTGTGACGTCGCGCCGGAATCCAGGTACGCCAACTGCTTTCCGCCGCGCATCACGCGCTTCAGGATGGGAAAGTCAGCGCGGATGGCGTCGACGTCCAGTGCGGTCATGCTTACGCTCCCGCGGCCGCCCGCGGCGATCGCAAGCTCGGCGAAGCCGGGCGCTGCGGGTCGCCGCCATCGGTCTGGGCGGTGAAGCGCACGTAGCCGTTCTCCTCGAGCTCGTCGGCCAGCTCCGGGCCGCCCGACTCCACGATCCGGCCCCCGACGAACACATGCACGAACTGCGGGTGGATGTAACGCAGGATCCGGGTGTAGTGGGTGATCAACAGGATGCCGCCGTGCTCGGCCTCGGCGTAGCGGTTCACGCCCTCGCTGACCACCCGCAGCGCGTCCACGTCCAGGCCGGAGTCGGTCTCGTCGAGGATGGCGATCTTGGGCTTGAGCAACCCGAGCTGCAGGATTTCGTGGCGCTTCTTCTCCCCCCCGGAAAACCCTTCGTTGACACTGCGTTCCGCGAACGCGGGGTCGATGTCGAGGTCGGCCATGGCCGACTTGACCTCCTTGACCCAGTGCCGCAGTTTCGGCGGCTCGCCGCGCACGGCGGTGGCGGCGCTGCGCAGGAAGTTCGACATCGACACGCCCGGCACCTCGACGGGGTACTGCATGGCCAAAAACAGCCCGGCGCGGGCGCGTTCGTCCACGCTCATGTCCAGCACGTCCTGGCCGTCCAGGGTGATTGACCCGGAGGTGACCCGGTACTTCGGGTGCCCTGCGATGGCGTAGGACAGCGTGGACTTGCCGGATCCGTTGGGACCCATCACCGCATGCGTCTCACCGGAATTGACGGTCAGGTTGACGCCGTTGAGGATGGGAATCTCGCGGTTTCCCTCGGCGGCGTTGGGGTCCTCGACGCTGACGTGCAGGTCTTTAATTTCCAAAGTCGTCATTACGCTGTTGTCTTCTCCGTGATTTCCAGTTCGTGTTCGATGGCGGCGGTGAGGCGTTCCCGGATCTCCGGCACGGCGATCTTCGAGATGATCTCGCCGAAGAATCCACGCACCACCAGCCGGCGCGCCTGGTCTTCGGGAATGCCGCGGGCGCGCAGGTAAAACAGTTGCTCGTCGTCGAAACGCCCGGTGGCACTGGCGTGCCCGGCGCCGACGATCTCGCCGGTCTCGATCTCCAGGTTCGGCACCGAGTCGGCGCGTGCGCCGTCGGTGAGCACCAGGTTGCGGTTCACCTCGAAGGTGTCCGTGTCGGTGGCCTCGGCGCGGATCAGCACGTCGCCCACCCACACGGTGTGCGCGTCGGGCCGCTGCGACGCCGGATCCCCTTGCAGCGCACCCTTGTAGAGCACGTTGGACTTACAGTTCGGCTGCGCGTGGTCGACCAGCAGCCGCGATTCCAGGTGCTGCCCGTCGTCGGCGAAGTACAACCCGAGCAGCTCGGCATCCCCGCCCGGGGCGGCGTAGCGCACGTTGGCCGACATCCGCACCACCTCGCCGCCCAGCGTGACGGCGACGTGCCGCAGCACGGCGTCCTTGCCCAGCTTGGCGTGGTGCGCGGACAGGTGAACCATGTCGTCGGCCCAGTCCGCGATCCACACCACGGTGAGCCGGGCCGCGTCGTCGACGAGGAATTCGACGTTGTCGGCGTAGGTTCCGCTGCCCCGCAAATCGATCACCACGACCGCCTCGCCCAGCTCGGCGACGCTGATCTGCAGGTGCCCGTAGGCCACCGCGCCCGCGCCGGGACCGGTCACGGTGATGTTGACCGGCTCGGCGATCTGCGTGTCCCGCCCGACGCTCACCACCGTCGCGGAGTTGAACGACGAAAACGCTTGCGCCGCAACGCGGTCGGTGGGCACACCGCCGCGTCCGAGCCGCTCGTCACCGCGGCGGACGGTCTCGACCCGCACGCCCGGCCGCTCGGCCACGTCGATCTGCGCCTTGCCGGTGGCCTGCGCCGACCCGTCGTGCAGGCCGCGCAGCCGCCGCAGCGGCGTGAAGCGCCAGATTTCGTCGCGGCCGCTGGGCACCTCGAAAGCGTCCACGTCGAAGGACGCGAACAATTCGCCCTTGTTCAGGGCGGCAGCAGCGGTCGTCATCCGACCGAGCCCTCCATCTGCAACTCGATGAGCCGGTTGAGCTCCAGGGCGTACTCCATGGGCAGTTCCTTGGCGATCGGCTCGACGAAGCCGCGCACCACCATCGCCATCGCCTCGTCCTCGGTCAGCCCGCGGCTCATCAGGTAGAACAGCTGGTTTTCGCTGACCTTGGACACGGTGGCCTCGTGGCCCATCGTGACGTCGTCCTCGCGGATGTCGACGTAGGGGTAGGTGTCGCTGCGGCTGATCGTATCGACCAGCAGCGCATCGCATTTCACGCTGGAGCGGGAGCCGTGGGCGCCCTTGTTCACCTGCACCAGTCCGCGGTAGGAGGTGCGGCCACCGCCGCGGGCCACCGACTTCGAGACGATGTTGCTCGACGTGTTGGGCGCCAGGTGCAGCATCTTGGCGCCGGCGTCCTGGTGCTGGCCCTCCCCGGCAAAGGCGACCGACAAGACCTCGCCCTTGGCGTGCTCACCGGTCATCCAGACGGCCGGGTATTTCATGGTCACCTTCGACCCGATGTTGCCGTCGACCCACTCCATGGTGGCGCCGGCCTCGGCGCGGGCGCGCTTGGTGACCAGGTTGTAGACGTTGTTCGACCAGTTCTGAATCGTCGTGTAACGGCAACGGCCACCGGGCTTTACGATGATCTCCACCACCGCCGAGTGCAGCGAGTCCGACGTGTAGATGGGCGCGGTGCAACCCTCGACGTAATGCACGTAGGCGTTCTCGTCGACGATGATCAGGGTCCGCTCGAACTGGCCCATGTTCTCGGTGTTGATCCGGAAGTAGGCCTGCAGCGGGATGTCGACGTGCACGCCGGGCGGCACGTAGATGAACGAACCACCCGACCACACAGCGGTGTTCAGCGCGGAGAACTTGTTGTCCCCGGCCGGGATCACGGTGCCGAAGTACTGCTGGAAGAGCTCTGGGTGCTCGCGCAGGCCCGTGTCGGTGTCGAGGAAGATGACGCCCTGCGACTCGAGGTCCTCGCGGATCTGGTGGTACACCACCTCGGACTCGTACTGGGCGGCCACACCGGCGACCAGGCGTTGCTTTTCGGCCTCCGGGATGCCGAGCCGGTCGTAGGTGTTGCGGATGTCCTCGGGCAGGTCATCCCAACTGGCGGCCTGCTTCTCGGTGGACCGCACGAAGTACTTGATGTTGTCGAAGTCGATGCCGGAGAGGTCTGAGCCCCAGTTGGGCATCGGCTTGCGGTCGAAGATGCGCAGCGCCTTCAGCCGGGTCTGCAGCATCCACTCGGGCTCGTTCTTCTTCGCCGAGATGTCGCGGACCACCGCCTCGGACAGCCCGCGCTGCGCGCTGGCCCCCGCGATGTCGGAGTCGGCCCAGCCGTAGCCGTAGCGGCCCAGCGACGCGATCGTCTGCTCCTGGGTCAACGGCTCGGCAGCCTTTTGGGCCTCTGGCGTGAGGGTCATAACGACGCTCCTTCGATGCTCGTGGTGTCGGTCATGTTGCGCCGCTGCTCCTCATCGCTTCGCTCTGCATCGTCGCCGGCGCGACGCGGGCTGGGCGCCGGGGTAAGTGGCACGTGGGTGGTGCAGGCGCAGTTTCCGTTGACGATGGTCGCCAACCGCTGCACGTGGGTCCCGAGCACCTCGGCCATGGCCTGCTGCTCGGCTTCACACAGCTCGGGGAATTCCTCGGCGACGTGCGACACCGGGCAGTGGTGCTGGCAGATCTGCACGCCGTGGATCGGCCCGCCGACCCGCGTCGTGGTGGCGACGTAACCCGCCTTGGTCAGCGCGCCGGCCACCCGCTCGGCGGCCGCCTCGACCTCGGCGTCGTCGTCGCCCTCGGCCGACGGTACGCCGGCCAGGATCGAGTCGATGCGTTGCCGGGCGAACGTCCGGACGGCGTCCTCGCCGCCGATCTCGCGCAGCTGCCGCATGGCCGCCGCCGCGAGGTCGTCGTAGGCGTGGTCGAGCTTGGCGCGGCCCGCTGCGGTGAGCCGGAACCGCTTGGCGGGTCGCCCGCGACCCACCTGCTGCCAGGAGGCGGCGGGCACCGACTCGGCGTCGCCCGCCTCGATCAGGGCGTCGAGGTGGCGCCGCACGCCCGCGGCCGCCAGCCCCAGCCGATCCCCGATCTCGCCGGCCGTGATCGATCCGGACTCCACCAGCAGGCGCACGATGGCCCGGCGGGTGTGTCCATCCGGCACCGACGCGCCCGCCGCACCCACGGCAGCGTCGTCGAAGCCGGTTCGGATTTTCACAACACCAGTGTGACGCAATTCCGGGGATCGGTCTACCAAGGGTCCCCTGAGCGGGCGTTGCGCTGGTCACAGCCAACACAACGCGCGGCGGCAAGGCGAGCCCGGCCAGCCCGGCGGTTACGCTGCTCTGATGGCAGCCCGCCACCACGTGCTGAGCTCGTCGATCGCCAGCCTGCATGGCGACGAGCAAGCGGTGGGCACGCCGCTGAACGATACCGAGCTCACCGCGCTGCAGCGCACCCGGCGGTTCGGTGCCGCCGGGACCGTCCTGATGGCCATCGGCGCGCTGGGCGCCGGGGCGCGTCCCGTCGTGCAGGACCCCACGTTCGGCGTGCGGTTGCTCAACCTGCCGTCGCGCATCCAGACCGTGTCCCTGACGATGACGACGACCGGGGCGGTGATGATGACGCTGGCCTGGCTGATGCTCGGCCGGTTCGCGCTGGGCAGCAGGCGGATGTCGCGCGGCGACCTGGACCGCACCCTGATGCTGTGGATCCTGCCGCTGCTGATCGCGCCCCCGATGTACAGCAAGGACGTCTACTCCTACCTGGCCCAGAGCCAGATCTCGCTGGAAGGGCTCGACCCGTACCGGGTGGGTCCGGCGTCGGGCCTGGGCCTGTCGCACGTCTTCACGCTGTCGGTGCCCACCCTGTGGCGCGAGACGCCGGCGCCCTACGGCCCGCTGTTTCTGTGGATCGGGCGCGGCATCTCGGCGATCACCGGCGAGAACATCGTCGCGGCCGTGCTGTGCCATCGGCTGGTCGAGCTGATCGGCGTCGGGTTGATCGTCTGGGCGACGCCCCGGCTGGCCCGCCGCTGCGGCGTCGCCGAGGTCAGCGCGCTGTGGCTGGGCGCGGCCAATCCGCTGCTGATCATGCATCTGGTGGCCGGCGTCCACAATGAGGCGCTGATGCTCGGGCTGATGCTGGCCGGCGCCGAGTTCGCGCTGCGGGGGATCGACTCCCCGCGGCTGTTCCCGGCCTCCTGGCGGCCCGGCCCCGACTGGGAGCCGTTGGGCATGCTGCTGGCCGGCGCCGTCCTGATCGCGCTGTCGTCGCAGGTGAAGCTGCCGTCGCTGCTGGCGCTCGGGTTCGTCACAATGGCGCTGGCCTACCGCTGCGGGGGCAACCTGCGCGCGCTGCTGCTGGCGGGCGGCGCGATGAGCGCGCTGTCGCTGGCGGTGATGGCGGTCGTGGGCTGGGCCAGCGGCCTCGGCTTCGGCTGGATCTACACGCTGGGCACCGCCAACGTCGTCCGCAGCTGGATGTCGCCTCCCACCCTGCTGGCCCTGGGCACCGGGCAGGTCGGCATCCTGCTGGGACTCGGCGACCACACCACCGCGGTGCTGGGGCTCACCCGCGCCATCGGCGTGCTGATCATCACCGTAATGGTGGGCTGGCTGCTGGTGGCCGTCTTCCGCGGCCGGTTGCACCCGATCGGCGGCCTGGGCGTGGCGCTGGGCGTCACCGTGCTGCTGTTCCCCGTCGTACAGCCCTGGTACCTGCTGTGGGCGATCATCCCGTTGGCCGCCTGGGCAACCCGCACCGGATTCCGCGTCGCGGTCATCGTCATCACCCTCGTCGTCGGCATCTTCGGCCCGACCGCCAACGGGGACCGCTTCGCGCTGTTCCAGATCGTCGACGCCACCCTGGCCAGCACCCTCATCGTGGTGGTGCTCATCGCGCTGACGTACACCCGCCTGCCGTGGCGGCGACTCCCCACCGAGGGCGGCGAAACCCCGCAGCCGGCCGCCGGGGCCGCGCCGGCGCCCGATCCCACGCAGACCCCCAATCCCGAGGCGATACCTGACGCCTACGCTGATTCCACGTGAGCTCGGACGTTCCTGAAACAGTCGTGCGGCTGCGCGGGGTGAGCAAGCACTACGGATCCACCACGGCCGTCGCCGATCTCGACCTCGAGGTGCACGCCGCCGAAGTGCTGGCCCTGCTGGGGCCCAACGGCGCCGGCAAGACCACGACGGTCGAGATGTGCGAGGGCTTCGTGCGCCCCGACGCCGGCACCATCGAGGTGCTCGGGCTGGACCCCATCGCCGACAACTCGCGCCTGCGCACGCGCATCGGGGTGATGCTGCAGGGCGGCGGCGGCTACCCCAGCGCCCGCGCGGGCGAGATGCTCAACTTGGTCGCGTCCTACGCCGCCGACCCGTTGGACCCGGCCTGGCTGCTGGACACCCTGGGCCTCACCGATGCCGCCCGCACCACCTACCGACGGCTCTCCGGAGGGCAGCAGCAGCGGCTCGCGCTGGCCTGCGCGCTGGTCGGCCGCCCCGAACTGGTCTTCCTCGACGAACCCACCGCCGGCATGGACGCCCACGCCCGGCTGCTGGTCTGGGAGCTGATCGACGCGCTGCGGCGCGACGGCGTGACCGTGCTGCTGACCACCCACCAACTCAAGGAGGCCGAGGAGCTCGCCGATCGGCTGGTCATCATCGACCACGGCGCGACGGTAGCCGCGGGCACGCCGGCCGAGCTGATGCGCACCGGCGCCAAGGACGAGCTGCGGTTCACCGCGCCGCCGCGCCTCGACCTGACGCTGCTGACCGCCGCGCTGCCCGAGGAATACCGTGCCAGCGAGGTGACGCCGGGCGAATACCTGGTCGAGGGCCCCGTCGACCCGCAGGTGCTGGCCACCGTCACCGCGTGGTGCGCGCGGATCGACGTGCTGGCCACCGACATGCGCGTCGAGCAGCGCAGCCTCGAGGACGTGTTCCTCGACCTCACCGGCAGGAAGTTGCGGCAGTGACCGAATCGAACGTCTTCCCCACGGGAACCTTCACCCCCGACCCGAGGCCCAACGCCGTGCCGCGAATGCTGGCCGCGCAGTTCGGCCTGGAGCTCAAGCTGCTCTTGCGCAACGGCGAGCAACTGCTGCTGACCATGTTCATCCCGATCACGCTGCTCGTCGGCCTCACCCTGCTGCCGTTCGGCTCCTTCGGGCACAACCGCGCCGCCACCTTCGTCCCGGCCATCATGGCCCTCGCGGTGATATCGACCGCCTTCACCGGCCAGGCCATCGCGGTCGCCTTCGACCGCCGCTACGGCGCGCTCAAGCGGTTGGGCGCGACCCCGCTGCCGGTCTGGGGCATCATCGCCGGCAAATCCCTGGCCGTCGTGACGGTGGTGTTTCTGCAGGCAATCCTGTTGGGCGCCATCGGTTTTGCGCTGGGCTGGCGGCCCGCCCTGGCCGCGTTGGCGCTGGGCGCGGCGGTCATCGCGCTGGGCACCGCGGGTTTCGCGGCCCTGGGGCTGTTGCTCGGCGGGACGCTGCGCGCCGAGATCGTCCTCGCGGTGGCCAATCTGCTGTGGTTCGTGTTCGCCGGTCTGGGCGCGCTGACCGTGGAGAGCGGGATGATCCCGACCGGGGTCAAGTGGGCGGCCCGGCTCACCCCGTCCGGGGCGCTGACCGAGGCCCTGTCGCAGGCGATGGCCCTGTCGGTGGACTGGTTCGGCATCGTCGTCCTCGCGGTGTGGGGCATGCTCGCCGCGCTGGCCGCGCGGCGCTGGTTCCGGTTCACCTGACGCGCCGGCTCGCGACCGTTCGCGACACGTAAACCACGCACACGACACGCCGTGGCGGGTGTGCGTGGTTTACGTCTCGCGACGCCAGGGCTTACTACAGCGTGTAGTTTTCGGTGGCCTACCATCGGGCCATGCCCGTGGGACGAACGCTGAGGCGCTTGGTGGACCTCCTCCCCAACCCGAGCGTGCGCGTCCAGCGCCTCGTCGCCGCGGCCGTCATCCTCACGCAGGGCGGCATCGCCGTCACCGGGGCGATCGTGCGCGTCACCGCCTCGGGGCTGGGTTGTCCCACCTGGCCGCAGTGCTTTCCGGGCAGCTTCACGCCCGTCGCCCACGCCGAGGTGCCGCGCATCCACCAGGCGGTCGAGTTCGGCAATCGCATGATCACCTTCGCGGTGGTGGTCGCCGCGGCCCTGGCCGTGCTGGCCGTGACCCGTGCCCGCCGCCGCCCCGAGGTGCTGGTGTACGCGTGGCTGATGCCGGTGTCGACGGTGGTGCAGGCCGTCATCGGCGGCATCACGGTGCGCACCGGGCTGCTGTGGTGGACGGTGGCCATCCACCTGCTCACCTCGATGACGATGGTGTGGCTGTCGGTGCTGCTGTACGTCAAGATAGGTGAGCCCGACGACGGGGTGCCGCACCGGCGGGTGCCCCGGCCGCTGCGCGCGCTGACCGCGCTGATCGGGCTGGACCTGGCGGTGGTGCTGGTCACCGGCACGCTGGTGACGGCCGCCGGCCCGCACGCCGGTGACCGCAGCCCCACCCGGACGGTGCCCCGGCTCCAGGTCGCCGTGGACACCCTGGTGCACGCGCACTCCTCGCTGCTGATCGCCTACCTCGCGCTGATCGTCGGGCTGGGCTTCGGGCTGCTGGCCGTGCGCGCCGGCCGGCCCGTCCTGCGGCGGCTGGTCGTGCTGCTCGCCCTGGTGTGCGCGCAGGCCACCGTCGGCACCGCCCAGTACTTCACCGGGGTGCCCGCCGCGCTGGTCGCGTTGCACGTGGCCGGCGCCGCGGCCTGCACCGCGGCGACCGCCGTGCTATGGGCGTCGATGCAAGAGCGGGCCGAGCCCGAGCCGCTCGCAGGCTGACTCGACGGCCAGCGCGAATTCGCGCTGGGCAAGCTCGCGGGTGGCGGGGTCGAGGTGCGCCCAGCCCAGTGACGGCGCGACGAGGTCGAGCCCCACCAGCCGCTCCCCCCGCACGTCCGCGCGCGCGTAGAGCAACTCGCGCGCGGCGATGCCGGCTTGCGCGGCGGCCGACGCGAGCGCGGCATAACCGAGGTCCCACGATTCGAACTCCGGCTCGTCCGGCCACGCGTGTGATCGCTTGCCCCCCAAGAAGATCAACGCCGATTGCGCCGTCCCGCCCGGCAGCGTCGGTACCCCGGCGTCCGCCAGGTCGCGCAGATACCGCTCATCGAGGTTCCAAGCGACTGCGTCGGGTGGGTTGAGCAGGTGGCGCACCCGCCTGATCCAGGCGAGGAATTCGTCGCGCCGGCCCGGATCGTCGGGATTGGTGCGCAGGATCACCAGATCAGCGCGCAGAGTCGCCGGGTCGTCCCAGGGCAGCCGGCGCGCGTGCAGACCGCGCCGCCGCAGCGCCGCGACCACGCCCGGATCGTCGTCCGGCCCCGCCAGAACGATGCGGGGATGGAAGACGTCCGGACGAGCGAGCTTCATGCCCGGGCATGATAGGCGCATGCACGCGATCGAAGTCAGCGAAACCGGCGGCCCCGAGGTGCTGCGCTACGTCGAGGCCCCGCAGCCCACGCCCGGGCCCGCCGAGGTCCTGATCAAGGCCGAGGCGATCGGGGTCAACTACATCGACACCTATTTCCGCTCCGGGCAATACCCGCGGGAGCTGCCGTTCATCCTCGGTTCCGAGCTGTGCGGCACCGTCGCGGCGATCGGTGACGGGGTCGACGGCTTCCGCGTCGGCGACCGGGTGGTGAGCGCGTCGGCGTCCGGCGGATACGCCGAGTACGCCACCGCCCCAGCCTTTTTGACGGCGCACGTGCCCGACGGCGTGAGTTCCGACGTGGCCGCGTCGGTGCTCCTGAAGGGCTTGACCGCGCACTACCTGGTGAAGTCGGTGTACCCGGTGCAGGCGGGCGACACGGTGCTGGTGCACGCCGGGGCGGGCGGGGTCGGGATGATCCTGACGCAGTGGGCCCATCTGCTCGGCGCGCGGGTCATCACCACCGTCTCCACCCCGGAGAAGGCCCGGCTGTCTCGCCAGGCCGGCGCCGACGAGGTGCTGTCCTATCCCGACGACGCGGAGGAATTCGGCCGGCAGATTCGCGGGCTCACCGACGGCGCGGGCGTCGATGCCGTGTACGACGGCGTGGGCGCCACCACGTTCGACGCCAGCCTGGCCAGCCTCGCGGTGCGGGGCACGCTGGCGCTGTTCGGTGCGGCCAGCGGGCCCGTTCCGCCGTTCGATCCGCAGCGCCTCAACGCCGCCGGCTCGGTGTTTCTGACCCGGCCGTCGCTGGCGCACTTCATCCGCACCGGCCAGGAATTCAGCTGGCGCGCAGAGGAATTGTTCGACGCGATCGCCGGCGGGGCGATCACCGTCGAGGTCGGTGGGCGTTATCCGCTGGCCGAGGCCACGCGCGCCCACCAGGACCTCCAGGGGCGCAAGACCGCCGGCTCGATCGTGCTGCTGCCCTGAGCGTCTGCCGGGCGCGTCAGAACAGGTGCGGCAGGCCGATCACCGAGTCGACCGCCAACGCGCAGAACACCACCGCGAGGTAGTTGTTCGACTGCAGGAACAGCCGCAGCGGCTTGACCGGCTCGCCGGCGCGGACCCCGGCGTAGAGCTGGTGGGCCATCGCCAGGAACCACACCCCGGCCACCACGGCGACGGCCGCGTACAGCCAGCCCGTGGCCAGCGCCAGCGCCAGCGTGGCGGCCACCGTCAGCCAGGTGTAGATCAGGATCTGCTTGGTGACCTGACGCTCGGTGGCGACGGCCGGCAGCATCGGGACGCCGGCCGCCTTGTAGTCGTCCTTGTAACGCATCGCCAGCGCCCAGGTGTGCGGCGGCGTCCAGAAGAAGATGATCGCGAACATCACCAACGCCGGCCAGCCGATGGTGCCGGTGACCGCCGACCAGCCGATCATCACCGGCATGCAGCCGGCCGCGCCGCCCCACACCACGTTCTGCGATGTGCGGCGCTTGAGCAGCAGCGTGTAGACCAGCACGTAGAAGGCGATGGTGGCGCCGGCCAGGTGCGCCGACAGCATGTTCGTCGTCCACCACAGCCAGAAGAACGACGCCACCGACAGCGCCAACCCGAACACCAGCGCGTGGCTGCGCGGGACCGCGGAGCGGGCCAGCGGCCGGCGCGCGGTGCGCTTCATCACCTTGTCGATGTCGGCGTCGGCCACGCAGTTGAGCACGTTGGCTCCCCCGGCGGCCAGCATCCCGCCGACCAACGTGTTGAGGATCAGCAGCGGGTTCACCGCGCCGCGGTGGGCCAGCAGCATGGCCGGGATGGTGGTGACGAGCAGCAGTTCGATGACCCGCGGCTTGGTCAGCGCCAAATACGCCAGCACCGTGCCGTGAACTCGGCTCGGTATCTGGCTCGGGGCGACGCGCCCGCGAACGCTCACGCAATAACTCCTTGGGGTCGCAACACGCGCAGCATCTACTACGCACGATGGTAGACCGCGGGCCGGTGTCGGCCTGCCCGCAGGGTCTATTCACCCAGACTTCTCCCAGATTTCCGAACTGAATGTTACGGGTCGAGGGCCACCGCGTAATTTTCACAACAGCCGGCAACGGGTACCCGAAATCCTGCACTGCAAGAGCCGGCCGTCCCGCACTAGGGTGGGATTGATCGGCTCGATGACCCCAAGGACTGAGTCTGTGACCACACTCGAAGAGATCTCCACGCTGACCCAACCGCACCTCCCCGACGACTGGTCCGAGATCGACTCGGCCGCCGTCGACACGATTCGCGTGCTGGCCGCCGATGCGGTGCAAAAGGTCGGCAACGGACATCCCGGAACGGCGATGAGCCTGGCTCCCCTGGCCTACACGCTTTTCCAGCGCACGATGCGGCACGATCCCAGCGACACCTACTGGCTGGGTCGCGACCGGTTCGTGCTGTCGGCCGGGCACAGCAGCCTGACGCTGTACTTGCAGCTGTACCTCGGTGGCTTCGGTCTGGAGCTCTCCGACATCGAGTCGTTGCGCACCTGGGGATCAAAGACGCCCGGGCACCCGGAGTTCCGGCACACCAAGGGCGTTGAGATCACCACCGGCCCGCTCGGCCAGGGCCTGGCGTCCTCGGTGGGAATGGCGATGGCGTCACGGTACGAGCGCGGGTTGTTCGACCCGGACGCCGAACCGGGAACCAGCCCGTTCGATCACTTCATCTATGTGATCGCCTCCGACGGCGACATCGAGGAGGGCGTGACGTCCGAGGCGTCGTCGCTGGCGGCCGTGCAGCAGCTGGGCAACCTGATCGTGTTCTACGACCACAACCAGATCTCGATCGAGGACGACACCAACATCGCCCTGTGCGAGGACACCGCCGCGCGTTACGAGGCCTACGGCTGGCACGTGCAGCGGGTGGAGGGCGGCGAGAACGTGGTCGGCATCGAGGAGGCCATCGCCAACGCGAGGGCCGTCACCGACCGGCCGTCATTCATCGAGTTGCGCACCATCATCGGCTACCCCGCACCGAAGCTGATGAACACCGGCAAGGCGCATGGCGCGGCGCTGGGCGACGAGGAGGTCGCGGCGGTCAAGGAGATCCTCGGCTTCGATCCGGGCAAGAACTTCGAGGTGCGCGACGAGGTCATCGCCCACACGCGCAAGCTGGTGGACCGCGGCAAGGAAGCCCACGAGAAGTGGCAGGCGGAGTTCGACGCGTGGGCGCAACGCGAACCGGATCGTAAGGCGCTGCTGGACCGGTTGACCGCCGAGGAATTGCCCGACGGCTGGGACGCCGACATCCCCACCTGGACAACGGAAGACAAGCCGCTGGCAACCCGCGCGGCGTCCGGCAAGGTGCTGAACGCGGTGGGGCCGAAACTGCCCGAGCTCTGGGGCGGCTCGGCCGACCTGGCGGGCAGCAACAACACCACCATGGACAACGTCAAATCGTTTGGGCCCCCGTCTATTTCGACGAAGGACTACACCGCCGACTGGTACGGCCGCACGCTGCATTTCGGCGTCCGCGAGCACGCGATGGGCGCGATTCTGTCCGGCATCGTGCTGCATGGCCCCACCCGGGCCTACGGCGGCACGTTCCTGCAGTTCTCCGACTACATGCGCCCGGCGGTGCGCCTGGCGTCGCTGATGGACATCGACACCATCTACGTGTGGACCCACGACTCGATCGGGCTGGGCGAGGACGGCCCGACGCACCAGCCCATCGAGCACCTGGCGGCGCTGCGCGCCATCCCCAACCTGTCGGTGGTGCGCCCGGCCGACGCCAACGAGACCGCGTACGCCTGGCGCACAGTCCTGGCCCGCGGCAACGGCAGCGGCCCGGTCGGGCTGATCCTGACCCGCCAGGGCGTGCCGATACTCGAGGGCACCAACTTCGAGGGCGTCGGCCGCGGCGGCTACATCCTCGGCGATGACGGCGGCGACGAGCCGGACGTCGTGCTGATCGCCACGGGCTCCGAGGTTCAGCTCGCCGTCGAGGCCCAGAAGTTGTTGGCGGACAAGGAGATTGTCGCGCGGGTGGTGTCGATGCCGTGCGTGGAATGGTTCGAGTCGCAACCCGAGGACTACCGCGACAGCGTGCTGCCGCCGTCGGTGTCGGCCCGGGTGGCCGTCGAGGCCGGCGTCGCGCAGTCCTGGCACAAGCTCGTCGGCGACACCGGCAGGATCGTGTCGATCGAGCACTACGGCGAATCCGCCGACTACAAGACTTTGTTCCGTGAATTCGGTTTCACAGCAGAAGCCGTCGCGGCCGCCGCGGAACAGGTAGTGGACAACTGAGAAAGGGTGATTCACATGACCCAGAACCCCAACCTCGCGGCGCTGTCCGCCGCGGGCGTATCCGTGTGGCTGGATGACCTGTCGCGCCAGCGGCTGCAGTCCGGCAACCTGCAGGAGCTGATCGACACCAAAAGCGTTGTGGGAGTGACGACCAACCCGTCGATCTTCCAGAAGGCGCTGGCCGACAGCGACACCTACAACGACCAGATCACCGAGCTGGCCGAGCGCGGCGCCGACGTGGACGCCACCATCCGCACGGTCACCACCGACGACGTACGTAACGCGTGCGACGTGCTGCGGCCGCAGTGGGAAGCCTCCGACGGTGTCGACGGCCGGGTGTCGATCGAGGTCGACCCGCGCCTGGCCGCCGAGACCGACAAGACCACCGCGCAGGCCATCGAGCTGTGGAAGATCGTCGACCGGCCCAACCTGTTCATCAAGATTCCGGCGACCAAGGCCGGGATTCCGGCCATCACCGCCACCCTTGCGGAGGGCATTTCGGTCAACGTCACGCTGATCTTCTCCGTCGAGCGGCACCGCCAGGTGATGGACGCCTACCTGGCCGGCCTGGAGAAGGCCCGCGAGGCCGGCCACGACCTGTCCAAGATCCATTCCGTCGCTTCGTTTTTCGTGTCCCGGGTGGATACCGAGGTGGACAAGCGCCTGGAGAAGATCGGTTCCGAGGAGGCGTCGGCGTTGCGCGGCCAGGCCGGAGTGGCCAACGCCCGGCTGGCCTACGCGGCCTACCAGGAGGTCTTCGAGGGCGGCGATCGCTACGAGGCGCTCAAGGGCGACGGGGCCCGCGTGCAGCGTCCGCTGTGGGCGTCGACCGGGGTCAAGAACCCCGACTACTCCGACACCCTCTACGTCACCGAGCTGGTCGCACCGAACACGGTGAACACCATGCCGGAGAAGACGATTGACGCCGTCGCCGACCACGGTGAGATCAAGGGTGACACCGTCACCGGCACCGCGTCGGCCGCCCAAGAGGTGTTCGACAAGCTGGCCGGGATCGGGATCGACCTCACCGACGTGTTCAAAGTGCTGGAGAGCGAGGGCGTGGAGAAGTTCGTGGAGTCCTGGACCGAGCTGCTGGAGGAGACGCAAAAGCAGCTGGACTCCGCCTCGAAATGAGCCCTGCTCGTACCGCTGAACAATGGCATAACCCGTTACGGGACAAGCGCGACAAGCGACTGCCGCGCATCGCGGGCCCGTGCGGCATGGTGATCTTCGGGGTCACCGGCGACCTGGCCCGCAAAAAGGTGATGCCGGCCATCTACGACCTGGCCAACCGCGGGCTGCTGCCGCCGAGCTTCTCGCTGGTGGGGTTCGCGCGCCGGGACTGGGAAACCCAGGACTTCCGCAAGGTGGTCTACCAGGCCGTCAAGGATCACTGCCGCACACCCTTCCGGGAGGAGAACTGGGAGCGGCTGGCCGAGGGATTCCGTTTCGTGCCAGGGTCTTTCGACGACGACGCGTCGTTCGCCCGGCTGGCCGAGACCCTGGACAAGCTGGACGCTGAGCGCGGCACCGGCGGCAACCACGCCTTCTATCTGGCCATCCCGCCGAAGTCCTTTCCCGTGGTGTGCGAACAGCTGCACAAGTCCGGGCTGGCCCGCCCGCAGGGCGATCGCTGGAGCCGGGTGGTGATCGAGAAGCCCTTCGGGCACGACCTCGAGAGCGCGCAGGACCTGAACCATGCCGTCAACGCCGTCTTCCCCGAGGAGGCGGTGTTCCGCATCGACCACTACCTGGGCAAGGAAACGGTTCGCAACATCCTGGCGCTGCGGTTCGCCAATCAGTTGTTCGACCCGATCTGGAACGCGCACTACGTGGATCACGTGCAGATCACCATGGCCGAGGACATCGGATTGGGCGGGCGCGCAGGCTATTACGACGGCATCGGCGCCGCCCGCGACGTCATCCAGAACCACCTGATGCAGCTGCTGGCGCTGACCGCGATGGAGGAGCCGGTCAGCTTCAACCCGGCGGCGTTGCAGACCGAGAAGATCAAGGTGCTCTCGGCCACCCAGTTGGCGCAGCCGCTGGACGAGACCACCAGCCGAGGCCAATACACCGGCGGCTGGCAGGGGGGCGAGAAGGTGGTCGGGCTGCTCGACGAGGAGGGGTTCGCCAAGGACTCCACCACCGAGACCTTCGCCGCCATCACGCTCGAGGTGGACACCCGCCGCTGGGCCGGCGTGCCGTTCTACCTGCGGACCGGAAAACGCCTGGGCCGCAGGGTGACCGAGATCGCGCTCGTTTTCAAGCGCGCCCCGCATCTGCCGTTCGACGCCACCATGACCGACGAGCTCGGCGCCAACGCGATGGTCATCCGGGTGCAGCCCGACGAGGGCATCACGCTGCGGTTCGGCTCCAAGGTGCCGGGCACCGCGATGGAGGTCCGCGACGTCAACATGGACTTCTCCTACGGCTCGGCGTTCGCCGAGGAATCGCCCGAGGCCTACGAACAGCTGATCCTCGACGTGCTGCTGGGCGAGCCGTCGCTGTTCCCGGTCAACGAAGAGGTCGAATTGGCTTGGCAGATACTGGATCCCGTCCTGGACAACTGGGCGGCCGACGGCAAGCCAGAGCCGTACGAGGCGGGCACCTGGGGTCCGGAGTCGGCCTTCGAGATGCTGCGCCGCACGGGGCGTGAATGGCGGCGGCCGTGATCCGCGCCGGCGACGATGCAGGACCGCGTGATGTGGGGGTACTCCCCGGCTCCGCGGGGACCCCACCCGCTCGCGGGGGAAAGGAGCGGCGCACTTGATCATCGACATGCCGGACACCACCACCACCGCTGTCAACAAGAAGCTCGACGAACTGCGGGAAAAGGTCGGCGCCGTGACGATGGGCCGGGTGCTGACGCTGATCATCGCGCCGGACAGCGACGCCGTTCTGGAGGAGTCACTCGAGGCCGCCAACAACGCCAGCCACGAGCACCCCAGCCGGATCATCGTGACGATGCGCGGCGACCCGTACGCCGACGAGCCGCGCCTGGACGCGCAGCTGCGGGCGGGCGGCGACACCGGCGCCAGCGAGGTCGTCATCCTGAAGCTGTCCGGGGCGCTCGCGGGGCACGCCGCCAGCGTGGTGATGCCGTTCCTGCTGCCCGACATCCCCGTGGTGGCGTGGTGGCCGGACATCGCCCCGGCCGTTCCCGCCCAGGACCCGTTGGGCAAGTTGGCGATTCGGCGCATCACCGACGCCACGAAGGGGACCGATCCCCTGGCGGCGATCAGGAGCCGCCGGCCCGGCTACACCGCCGGCGACACGGACCTGGCGTGGGCTCGCATCACCTACTGGCGGGCGCTGCTCACCTCCGCGGTCGATCTGGCCCCCCACGAGCCGATCGAGTCGGCCCTGGTGTCCGGCCTGAAAACCGAACCGGCGCTCGACGTCCTGGCGGGTTGGCTGGCCAGCCGCATCGACGGCCCGGTGCGCCGGGCGGTAGGCGACCTGAAGGTGGAACTCGTCCGCAAGAGCGAGACCATCGTCTTGAGCCGGCCGCAGGAGGGCAGAACGGCGACACTGAGCCGCACCGCCAAGCCGGAGGCCCTGCTTCCCTTGCCGCGCAGGGAAACCGGCGAGTGCCTCGCCGAAGACCTGCGGCGGCTCGACCCCGACGAGATCTACCAAACAGCGCTAGAGGGCATTGAGAAAGTGCAGTACGTGTGAGCACCATCATCGAAGTTTTCCCCGACAGTCAAGCCCTGGTCGAGGCCGCCGCCAACCGGCTGGCCGACTCCATCCGCGACGCCGTGGCGGCCCGGGACCGAGCGCTCGTCGTGCTGACCGGCGGCGGCAACGGCATCGGATTGCTCGCGTCCCTCGTGGGACGCGACGTCGCATGGCCCAAGGTGCACCTGTTCTGGGGCGACGAACGCTACGTCCCCGAAGACGACGACGAGCGCAACGACAAGCAGGCGCGGGCGGCGTTGCTGGACCGGATCGACATTCCGTCCAGCCACGTGCACACGATGCCGGCCAGCGACGGCGAATTCGGCACCGACCTCGCGGCGGCCGCGCTCGCCTACGAACAGCTGCTGGCCGCCAACGCCGAACCCGGCCAGCCGGCACCGAATTTCGATGTGCACCTGCTGGGCATGGGCCCGGAGGGCCACATCAACTCATTGTTCCCCGACACGCCCGCGGTCGTGGAAACCAGCCGCATGGTGGTTCCAGTCGAGGACTCCCCCAAGCCGCCTCCCCAGCGAATCACCCTGACCCTGCCCGCGGTTCAGCGCTCGCGGGAGGTCTGGCTGATGGTGTCCGGCGGTTCGAAGGCCGACGCGGTGGCGGCGGCAATCGGCGGCGCCGCGCCGGTTTCGGTGCCGGCCGCCGGGGCGATCGGCACCGAAACCACGCTCTGGCTGCTCGACGAGGAGGCCGCGGCCAAACTCCCCTCGGGTCAGCGAAGCTAGTTCCGCACCCGGTAGGTCCGGGTAATAATGGCGGTCATGGCAGACAGAACCGTGCGCGGTGGGCAAGAGCGAAGCCGGATCAAGACCCTCACCCAGGCTGCGTTGAACGCCGACAAGACGGTGGAGCAGGTCGAAGACGTCCTGGACGGCCTCAGCAGAACCATGAAAGAGCTGAACACCTCCCTGTCCAACCTGAACGCCACGGTCGAGCGCATGGAGAGCGGCCTGGATCACCTGGACGGCACCCTGTCCAGCCTGGACGACCTGGCACGGCGACTCATCGTCCTGGTCGAACCGGTGGAGACGATCGTCGGGCGCATCGACGACATGGTGAAGGTCGGCGAGGTGATGATGACGCCGCTGTCCATGACCGAGCACGCGGTGCGCGGCGTGGTGGACCGGCTGCGCAACCGCGCGGTGGAATAGCGCCTACATCTTGGTCGACCGGGCCATCACGAAGCTGTACAGCCCGTAGGTGATGATCCCCACCCCGGCGGCGATCAGCAGCGCCGCCCCGAAGTGTTGGGCCCCAAGCGTCTTCAGCGCGCCGTCGAGCCCCGTGGCCTTCTTCGGCTCCGAGCGGCAGGCGGCGACGATCACCAGCGCGCCCGTCAGGGTGATCACGATGCCCTTGCCGATGTAGCCGGCCACGCCGAGCCGTCGCACGAAGTCGCCCGACTTGCCCCGCAGGTCGTCGACGAAGTTGCGGCTGGCGCCCTTGTGGATGTGGTAGCAGCCGACCACGACGATGATCGCGCCGGCAGCGACGAGCGCCAGCGTGCCGGCGGTCGTTCCCATCAGCCGGGCGCTGATGCTCGAATTCTGTTGATCCGCGGGCCTTCCCGCGCCCCGGGCGAAGCCGAACGCCGAGTACGCGAACGCGAGGTAAACCGCCGCCAGTCCGAGGGCCTTCGCCCGCGAGGACGCGTCCGACGACGCGCCCTCCGTCTTGCGGTCGCTCGATCGGCCGAGGACCGTTTCGACGAGCCGCCACAGGCCCATCGCCAAAAGGGCGGCGGTGGCGATCCAGAGCGCCAACGGCCCACCCGGTTTGGCCGCCAACGTCGCCAGGGCGCCGGTCTGATCGGCGGTGCCGCCGTCGCCGCACGCAACCCGGATCGCGAGATAGCCGACGATCAGGTGCAGGACGCCGTTGACCACGTACCCGACGCGGGCGAGCCGTTCGAAGACGCCGTTCTGCGCCAACTCGGCCGCGGTGAGCGGTGAGGCGCCGTCCGACATGGCTTACGGATGCCCATCACCCGCTGTTCCGTAACGCGCTGGCCAACCCGTTCATCGTCAACAGGATGCCGCGCTGCACCAACTCGTCGTCGTCGCCGGAGCGGTAGCGGCGCAACAACTCCACCTGCAGGTGGTTCAGCGGCTCGAGGTAGGGGAAGCGGTTGAACACCGACCGCGCCAGCGCGGGGTTGTCGGCGAGCAGGTCGTCCTGACCGGTGATGAGCTTGTGCATCGCGATGGTCCGCCGGTGCTCGTCGACGATCTTGTCGAACACCCGGTCGCGCAGCTCCTCGTCGGAAACCAGCTGCGCGTACCGGGCCGCCAGCCCGAGGTCGCTCTTGGCCAGCACCTGCGCCATGTTGGACAGCACGCTGCGAAAGAACGGCCAGCGCTCGTACAGGTCGTGCAGGATCGCCACCCGCTCGTCTTCGCTTTCCGGGCCCGCCCCGATCCACCGCTCGAACGCCGTCCCGGTGCCGTACCAGCCGGGCAGCATGACCCGGGACTGGCTCCAGGCCAGCACCCAGGGGATGGCCCGCAGGTCCGAGATCGACGACGTCGGCTTGCGCGACGTCGGGCGGCTGCCGATGTTGAGCGAACCGATCTCGCTGACCGGCGTGGAGGCCATGAAATAGTCGACGAAACCCGGTGTCTCATGCACCAATTCGGCGTAGGCCCGCTGCGCCAGGGTGGCCACCTCGTCGAGCACCGCATAGGCGGGCTCCGCGGCATCGCCCAGCCCCTCGACGTCGAGCAGCGTCGACTCCAGCGTGGCGGCGACCAGGCTCTCCAGGTTGCGCCGCGCCGATTGCGGTTCGGCGTACTTGGCGGCGATCACCTCGCCCTGCTCGGTGAGCCGCAGCGAGCCGTTCACCGCGCCCGGCGGCTGGGCCAGGATCGCTTGATAACTCGGCCCGCCGCCGCGGCCGACGGTGCCGCCGCGACCGTGGAAGAGCCGCAACCGAATTCCGGCCGTGCGGGCCACCTCGACCAGGGACAGCTCGGCGCGGTAGACCGCCCAGCTGGAGGCCAGGTAACCGCCGTCCTTGTTCGAGTCGGAGTAGCCCAGCATCACCTCCTGACGCCCGCCCTGCGCGTCGACGACCGCCCGGTACAGCGGCAGGTCCAGCATCGCCCGCAGGATCGCCGCGCCGTTGTGCAGATCGTCGATCGTCTCGAACAGCGGCGAGATGGCCACCGGGCAATACGGTTCCGCCCCGGAGGCATCAAGCAGCCCGCCCTCTTTCAGCAGGATCGCCACCTCCAGGACATCCGACACCGAGCGGCACATGGAGATGACGTAGTTCGGGACGGCGGCCGGGCCGTAGCGCCCGACGGCGTAGGCCGCGGCGTCGACGACCTCGAGCTCCTTGCGGGCCAGTTCGGACAGTTGCGCGCGGTCACCGACCAGCGGGCGGCGGGTGCCCAGTTCACCCGCCAGCAGCGCGACGCGCTCGTCCTCGGGCAGCGAGGCGTAGTCCGGATGCACTCCGGCCCACGCCAGCAACTCCCCCACCACCTCCTCGTGGACGTCGGAGTTCTGTCGCATGTCGAGCCCGGACAGGTGAAAGCCGAAGACGCTCACGCCTTCTCGCAGCAGGGCCAGCCGGTCGTCGGCCAGCAGCGCGCTGCCGTGGGCGCGCAGCGAGGAGTCGATGGTGTCCAGATCCGCCTGCAGCTCGCCCGGGGCGGAATACGGTGGCAGGCCGAGGTCGAGCTCGTGCTGCGGTTGGCGGTCCAGGATCTCGGCGGCCGTGGCGGTGAGCCGGGCGCGGATCACCCGCACCGCCCGCCGGTAGGGCTCGTCGGCGCGGACCTTCTCCTGGCAACCCTCCGCCAGTTCGGCCAGCCCGGGAGTGACCGGGACGAGGCGCGCCGACATCGACAGATCCTGCTCGAGGGCGGTGAGCTCGGCCAGGTAGTGCGACAGTGCGGTGAACGCGGCGCTGCCGGTGGCCTGGCGCACCACGTCGCCCGTCACGTTCGGGTTGCCGTCGCGGTCGCCGCCGATCCAGGAACCGGGCGCGACGATCGGCGTGGCGAGCAGGTCGGTTTCGGGCCAGCGCGCCCGCAACGCGTCGCGGACCTCGGCGTTGACCTGCGGGATGACCTGGAAGAACGCGGCGGGGTAGTACCGCAGCCCCACCTCGATCTCGTCGGTGATCTGCAGCCGGGACAACCGGATCAGCGCGGTCTGCCACAGCGTGAGCACCTGGCGGCGCAGTTCGCGCTCGATGTTGCGCCCGTCGTCGGTTTCGGTGTGCCCTTCGGCGTGCAACCGCATCAGACTGGTGATCCGGTGCTGGGTGACGAAGACGGTGCGCCGCCGGGTTTCGGTGGGATGCGCGGTGATCACCGGGGAGATCAGCGCGCCGCGCAGCGCCTCGGCCACGGTGGCCGAATCGAGTTCGGCGCCATCGAGTTTCGCGTAGGTCGCGGCCAGGCTGCTGTCCTGGGGCGGCTCGCCGGCGGAGACGTGGATGGCGCGGCGGCGCTCCCGGTGGATGTCCTCGGCCACGTTGGCCAGCAACGCGAAGTGGCTGAACGCGCGGATGACCGGGATCGCCCGGTGAATGTCGATGCCGTCGAACATGCGCGCCAGCTCGGCGCGGTCGATCTCCGAGCGGCGCACCCGAAACGATTCGACCCGGGCGCGTTCCACGAGATCGAAGACCTCGTCGCCGTTCTGCTCGCGGACGGTGTCGCCGAGGATGGCGCCCAACAGCCGGATGTCTGCGCGCATCGGCTCGGTCGCCTCGCGACCGACCAGCGTCCGCTGCACGGCGCCGATCGGTTCCAGCGCGATGTCGGAAACGTCAACCATGAAACCCAGTATCGGTGCGGATCACGTGGTCCGCCCGCCGACGGGTCACCGGTACTTGATCAGCAGGGCCACCCCGATGATGGAGACCAGCCAGATGCCGGTGATGAACAGCGTCAACCGGTCCAGGTTCTTCTCCACCACCGTCGAGCCGGAGAGGCTGGACTGCACACCGCCACCGAACAGCGTCGACAGGCCGCCACCCTTGGCGCGGTGCAGCAGCACCAGCAGGACCACCAGCACGCTGGTGACCACGAGGGTGATCTGCAGGGCCAACTCCATGACGTGAAAGCCTACCGGTTGGCGCGCCACCGGCCGTAACCGACGCCCGGCTAGCGGCCCCAGGTCCGCCGCGGCAGCGCGAAGACCAGCGCGAAGGCCGCGACGCCGAGGCCGGCGCTGGCGGCCATCGCCTGCGTCGCGCTGTGCGCGAAGGCCGCCGCCAGCGCCGCCGGACCGGGCCGGTCGACGTGCAGCGTGCCGAACAGCACGGTGCCGATGATCGCGATCCCGATCGCGCTGCCGATCCGCTGCGCGGTGCCGATCACACCGCTGGCCGCGCCGGCATCTTCCGCGTCGACCGTGGCGACGATGAAGTCGACGTTGGGCGCGATGAACAAGCCGCTGCCCACGCCGGCGACCAGGAGCGGGGCGGCCAGTTGCCAACCGCTGTACGCGGTGCACGGCGTGACGGCGAGCACCACCCAGATCGCGGTGATGCCGACGGCCACCATCCCCAGCCCGGCCACCAGCACGGTCCGGCCGAAGCGTGCCGCCAGGGTGTCGCTTTGTGAGGCGCCGCCCACCAGCCCGACGGCGAACGGCGTCACCACCAGACCGGATTGCAGCGCGGTGTGGCCGAGCCCCGCCTGCCACAACAGCGCGATGGTGAAGAAGATGCTCGTGAACGCCGCGAAGTACACCAGCGCGAGCAGCACGCCGCCGGTGAAGGACGCGTGCGCGAACAGTCGCGGCGGCACCAGCGGATTGCCCCCACTCGCCTCGACGTGGCGCTCCCACCGGGCGAACACCGCGAGCAACGCCGCGGCGCCGGCCATCGAGGCGTACGTCCACAGCGGCCAGCCGTCTTGCTGTCCCTGGATCAACGGGACCAGCAACGCGACCAGCGCCGCGGACAGCAGGATCAGGCCGGCCCAGTCCGCCGACGTCGCCGCGCGGTCGCTTCCCACCGGCAGGAGGACGGCCGCGGCGACGACCGCGAGCACGCCCAGCGGCACGTTGACGTCGAACACCAATCGCCACCCCGGGTCCGGCCCGAACGCCTGGATGATCAGCCCCCCGACCAGCGGGCCCAGCGCCACGGAGAAACCGATGGTCGACCCCGTGATCGCCAGGGCCCGCGCCCGTTTGCGGTCGGTGAACATCAGCTGGATCAACGCGGTGACCGACGTGAAGAAGATGCCACCGCCGAGTCCCTGAACGGCCCGCGCACAGACGAGCGGAGTCTCGCCGTGCGCAAGTCCGCAGGCCAGGCTCGCCGCGGTGAACAACGACAGGCCCACGACGAAGACCCATTTGTGGCCGAACCGGTCACCCACCCTGCCAGCGGGTATCAGAGCCAACCCGAAAGCCAGCGCATAGCCCGAAACTATCCATGACAGCGTGGCGTTCGACGCCGCAAGGCCGGTGCGGATGGCCGGCAGTGCGACGTTGACGATGGTGGTATCCAGCAATGCCATGAACGCGCCCACCAGCAGCACCGCCAGGGCGAACCAGTTGCGGCGTTCGGCACCAATGGTTTTCGGCATCGAGGTCGTCACGACTGCTCACCTCCCGCGCGCCGGCCGGTGACTATCGTCGGGAGCGCCTCGGAAAGCTCTTCATGCCAACCGATTTCGGCGCGCAGCCGGTCGGCCCGGTGCTTCATGACCAGCTTCTCGGCCACGGTGAGGTAGCGGTCGATCGCGGCGGCATGGGCTTCCCACTCGGTGAGCATGGCGTTCAGCGACGTGATCCGGGCCGCGATGGTCGCCGGCAGGTCACCGAGGTGGTCGGGCTGCAACCGGGTGATCGCCAGGTCGAACGGGTCCGGTTTGATGACGATCTCGCGCAGCGCGCGCAGCCGCAGACCGCCCAGCGCCTCGCGGCCGGCATCGGTGATGGCCCAGATCTGCCGTTGCGGATACGCGCCGGACCGCTCGATGCGAACCTCCTCGATGAGGTCCTCGGCGGCCAGTCGCTTGATCGCCCCGTACAGGGCGCCCACGGTGATGTCCGTCCAGAGGGCCACGTGCTCTTCCTCGGCAAGCAGGCGGAGCTGGTGTCCATGCATCGGGCCGCGCTCCTCGAGACCCGCCAGGATGAAGATACGTATCGATGACACGCAACTACTCTCGCACGAGTACTCGCCCGTAGTCCAGAGCCAATGCAAACTGAGCAGGGTTCGGCCGGCCGGGCCTATGGCAGGGGCCCACCGGCGGCGATCGCTGCCAGCGTCGCGAACTGCTCGCCGTCCAGCGAGGCGCCCCCGACCAGGCCGCCGTCGATGTCCTCCTGAGCGACGAGATCGCCGACGTTCTTGGCGTTCATCGAACCGCCGTAGAGCACCCGGACGCTTTCGGCGATCTTTGGCGACGCGAGGGACGCCAACTCTTTGCGGATCGCCGCACACACCTCCTGCGCGTCGGCGGAGCTGGCCACCCGGCCCGTGCCGATCGCCCACACCGGCTCGTAGGCGATCACCACGTCGGCGATCTGCTCGGCCGACAGCCCGGCCAGCGAGCCGCGCAGCTGGTTTTCGCAGTAACTGACGTGTTCGCCCGCCTCGCGAGTCTCGAGGTGCTCGCCGATGCACACGATCGGGGTCAGCTCGTGCTTGAGCGCCGCGGCGGCCTTCGCGGCCACCAGCGCGTCGTCCTCGTTGTGATAGGTGCGCCGCTCGGAGTGGCCGACCACGACGAAGCTGCAACCGAGCTTGGCCAGAAAGGCCCCGCTGATGTCACCGGTGTAGGCGCCCGAGTCGTGCGGGGACAGGTCCTGGCCGCCGTAGGTCAGCCGCAGCTTGTCGCCGTCGACCAGGGTCTGCACGCTGCGCAGGTCCGTGAAGGGCGGCAGGACGGTGACGTCGACCTTGTCGTAGTACTTGTCCGGCAGCGCGAACGCGATCTTCTGCACCAGCGCGATCGCCTCGAAGTGGTTGAGGTTCATCTTCCAGTTGCCGGCGATCAGCGGCTTGCGGCTCACGCGTCCCCTCCACTTGGTTGCGGCTCCCCGAGCACCTCGATGCCCGGCAGCGTCTTGCCCTCCAGGTATTCCAGCGACGCGCCGCCGCCGGTGGAGATGTGCGAGAAGTCGGCCTCCGGGATGCCCAGGGCGCGCACCGCGGCGGCGGAGTCGCCGCCGCCCACCACGCTGAACGCGCCCTTGCCGGTGGCCGCGGCGATGGCCTCGGCGACGCCCCGGGTGCCCGTGGCGAACGCCGGGAACTCGAACACGCCCATGGGGCCGTTCCAGAAGACGGTGCGGGCGTTGGACAGCAGGGCCGCGAAGCGCTTCACCGATTCCGGCCCGATGTCCAGCCCGATCACGTCGTCACCGATGGCGTCGGCGGCCACCGTCTGCGGCGGCGAGTCCGCGGCGAACCGCTCGGCCACCACGACGTCCCTGGGCAGCCGCAGCACGTCGACGTAGGTGTCCAGCAGCCGGCGGCAGGTGTCCACCATCTCTTCTTCGAGCAGCGACTTCCCCACCGAAAAGCCTTGTGCGGCAAGGAATGTGAAGCACATGCCGCCGCCGATCACGATGCTGTCGGCCTTGGTCGCCAACGATTCGATGACGCCGAGCTTGTCCGACACCTTCGACCCGCCGAGCACGACGGCGTACGGCCGCTCGGTGGAGCTGGTCAGCTGCTCCAACACCGCGATCTCCTCGGCCACCAGGGTGCCGGCGTAGTGCGGCAGCAGCGTGGCGACGTCGTACACCGAGGCCTGCTTGCGGTGCACCACCCCGAAGCCGTCGGAGACGAAAGCGCCTCCGGGCGAGACCAATTCGGCGAGCTCGCGGGCGAGCGCGAGCCGCTCCTCGTCGTCCTTGCTGGTCTCGCGCGGATCGAAGCGGATGTTCTCCAGCAGCAGCACGTCGCCGTCCGTCAGCCCCTCGGCCCGGGCCAGCGCGTCGCCGCCGACTACATCGCCGGCCAGCTGCACGTGCCGGCCGAGGTGTTCGCCGAGCGCGGCGGCGACCGGCGCCAGCGACAGCTTCGGGTCGGGGCCACCCTTCGGGCGACCGAGGTGCGCGGCGACCACGACCTTGGCGCCGGCGTCGACGAGCGCCTGCAGCGTCGGCACCGACGCGGCGATCCGGCCCGGGTCGGTGATGGCGCCCTCCTCGTCGAGCGGCACGTTCAGGTCGGAGCGCACCAACACGCCGCGACCCGAGACGCCTTCGGCGAGAAGGTCTTTCAGGTTCGGAATGCCCACGACTACAGCGACTTGCCGACCAGCGCGACGAGGTCGATGAGGCGGTTGGAGTAGCCCCACTCGTTGTCGTACCAGGACACCACCTTGGCCTGGTTGTCGATCACCTTGGTCAGCCCGGAGTCGAAGATCGAGCTGTGTGGATCGGTGACGATGTCGCTGGAGACGATCGGCGCGTCGTAGTACTTCAGGATGCCCTTCAGCCGGCCCTCGGCGGCGGCCTTGAACGCCGCGTTGATCTCGTCGGCGCTGGCCGACTTGGCCAGTTCGACGGTCAGGTCGGTGACCGAACCGGTGGGGATCGGCACCCGCAACGCGTAACCGTCGAGCTTGCCCTTCAGCTCGGGCATCACCAGCCCGATCGCCTTGGCGGCGCCGGTGGAGGTCGGCACGATGTTCAGCGCGGCCGCGCGGGCGCGACGCAGGTCCTTGTGCGGGCCGTCCTGCAGGTTCTGGTCCTGGGTGTAGGCGTGGATCGTGGTCATCAGCCCCTTGACGATGCCGAACTCGTCCTGGAGCACCCGGGTGACCGGCGCCAGGCAGTTCGTGGTGCACGACGCGTTGGAGATGATGTTCTGGCTGCCGTCGTACTTGTCGTCGTTGACGCCGAGCACGATGGTGATGTCCTCGTCGGTGGCGGGCGCGGAGATGATCACCTTCTTGGCGCCGGCGTCCAGGTGGCCCCTGGCCTTTGCCGCGTTGGTGAAGATGCCGGTGGACTCGACGACGACGTCGACCCCGAGGTCACCCCAGGGCAGCGCCGCCGGGCCTTCCTTCACCTCGAGCGCCTTGATCTTCTTGCTGCCCACGACGATGGTGTCGTCACCTTCGAGGCTGACGTCATACGGCAGGCGGCCCAGGATGGAGTCGAATTTCAGCAGGTGCGCCAGGCTGGCGTTGTCGGTGAGGTCGTTGACCGCGATCACCTCGATATCAGCGGTGCCCTGCTCCTGTTGAGCCAGTAAGGCCCGGTAGAAGTTCCGCCCGATTCGACCGAAGCCGTTGATGCCTACTCGGACCGTCACTTGTCTCTCCCTGTCTTGTGATGTCTCTAGAGTCCGCTGATTACGCGCTCGCCGTCAGCCTAGATGAGTAACATGCACGGTCGCCGCCCCGGTTCCCGCGGCGAATGTGACGTCAGCCGCGGCGCGGTTTCTTCAGCCACTTCAGCGCCGACTCGGCGGCGTGGTAGCCGCACAGCCCGTGGATGCCGGCCCCCGGCGGCGTCGACTGGGAACACAGGTAGACGCCCGGGACGCCGGTCACGTAGGGGTCGACGGCGATGCGCGGGCGGAAGATGACCTGCAGCCCGTCGTTGGCGCCGCCGATGATGTCACCGCCGATGAAGTTGGCGTTGTACGCCTGCAGTTCCGCGGTCGACTTGCTGACCGTCGCCAGCACGCGCTCGGAGAAGCCGGGCGCGAACCGCTCGATCTGCCCGACGACGGCGGTGGTGGCGTCGCCGTCGTAGCCGAACGGCACGTGCGCGTACGCCCAGATCGGGTTGACGTTGCCCGCCGAGCGCGACGGGTCGGCCAGGTATTGCTGGCCGAGGAGCACGAAGGGCCGGTCGACCATCTTGCCCTGCGCGCGTTGGCGTTCGGTGTCGGCCATCTCGGCGAAGGTGCCGCCGAGGTGCACGGTGCCGGCCCGCGCGCAGTCGGGGTTCGTCCACGGGATGTCGCCCTCGATCGCGAAGTCGACCTTGAACGCCGACGAGCCCTCGCGGTAGCGCCCGTACGACCGCCGGATCCGGCCCGGCATCGCGTCGCCGTAGAGGGCGAGCGCGGCGGCCGGGCTGAGGTCGAGCATGACGATGTCCGCGTCCGGGATGTCTTTGCGGCTGGTGACCGTCACCCCGGTGGCCACCGAGCCGCCGTGCTCCTTCAGCGCGGCGGCCAGCGCCTGGCTGATGGACCCGGACCCGCCTTGCGCGACGGGCCAGCCGTAGCGGTGCCCGCTGGCCAGGATCATCAGCCCGAGGGACGCGGTGAGCGGGCGGTCCAGCCGCGTGTAGACGTGCGCGGCGGCGCCGCCGAACAACGCGCGGACCGGCTCGGTGCGAAACCAGCGGGCCATCGTGGTGGCCGGCAGCAGCGCCCGGGGCCCGAAGGCGGCCAGGCGAATCGGGTGGCGCGGGATGCCCAGCACGGGGCCGAGCAGGTCCTCGGCCAGCTCGTCGAACCCCGCCGCCAGGTCCCCGATCGCCCGCCGCCAGCGGGCGGCGTCGGGGCCCATGCGGGCCACCGTCTCGTCGATCGACCGGTAGAGCACGCCGGCGCTTCCGTCGTCGAGCGGGTGCGCGCAGTCGACCTCCGGCCAGTTCCACCGCAGCCCGTGGCGCTGCAGGTCGATCTCCTTCCACAACGGCGAGCCCACGCCCAGCGGGTGAAACGCCGAGCAGTGGTCGTGGATGACGCCGGGCAGCGTCAGTTCGCCGGAGCGGGCTCCCCCACCGACGGTGTCGCGCGCCTCGAGCACCTGAACGTCGACGCCGTGGCGGGCGAGCTGGATCGCCGCGGCCAGGCCGTTGGGGCCGGCGCCGACGACCACCGCACGGGTCATCGCGCGCTGCGCCGCGTCGGGTCGCCGCGAGCGATCACATGCACGGGCAACTCGTCTCCGGGCTCCGGCCACGGCTGCCGGGTGAGCATGTCGTCGACGTTGACATAGCCTTCCTCGATCAGTCCAGCCTTGGCGTCGAAGATGCGGTACCACTGTTTCCGGATGTGGATCGGCTGTCCCTCGAGGACGATCACCCGCACGTCGCCGTCGGAGAAGTGGCAGCGGCGCTGCACGGCTTCGAGCAGCTGCTCGTTGTGCAGGTGGCCCTCGCCGAAGTTCCAGCCGACGAGCGGCCCGGCGACGATCTCGCCCTCGCGGATCTTGTAATTGGCCTCCTCGGCCTCTCCGCCCAAGGCGCGAGGCACCAGGGCGTTGAGCGCGCGGCCGTGCACGTGCATGGCCCGGAACGCCGCGGTCTTGTCCGCCATGATCTCCGCGGTCTCGGGGTCGTAAAGCCGGGCCAGCTGGTTGACGACGAGGGCGGAGCTCTTGACGATCTCGGCGTCGATCTTTTCCTCGGCGCCGGCGCGGAAGCACCACACGCTGGAGGCCCAGTTGCCGGCGTAATACCTCATCGCCGGGAGGAATGAAATCTTCTCAGGGAACATGTTTCCCACGATCACGAATGCCGCCGCGGCGATGACGAGGGCCCACAGCAGCGGCGAACGCAGGTCGGTGGCCCGGATCGAGGCGTAGTGCCCGAACAGATAGAACAGCGAGAAGATGAAAAAAACGTTCCACTCCAACGGAACTCCCATCGGGAGGTTGGAAATGATGTTGAGGTGGAAGATGACCATGAATCCGATCAGGAACCACCGCCACGGGTGATCGCCGGCGAAGAAGACCAGCACGGTCGGAACCACGAATTCGGCTGTGGTGCCGCCGACGTGGGCCATCATCTTCGGCAACCAGGTGGGACGCAGATCGTTGATGTGGTCGCGGTACAGCATGTGCTTGAGCGGGTTGAACAGTTTGGGCCGCAACAGCGCGTTGTTGCTCGTCATCACCGACACCACGTACGGGAAGTGGTGGTTCAGCTTGGATGTTGCGGCGCCCCACCACAACAACAGCATGATGAGCTTGTATGCCGCGATCTGATCGGTGAACGGGAAGAAGAACACAAACAGCTTGAGCCAGTAGTGCTCGCCGCGCGCGGCCAAGAAAATGGTCTTGTCGCGCAGGCCCAGTACGGCCAGCGCGACGATCGTCGGGATGACGCGAACGGGGTCGATCAGGCCAACGTCACCGGCCGCGGTGACCGGCCCGCCGTGGCCGGGCGACAGCAGCGCCCACACCCCGCCGGCCAAAACGATTGCGTACAGCGCGACGTCGACGACGGTGCGGTTGTCACCGGCCGTGAACGGCACCTTTGTCGGCCACGCCGGCAGCCGAATCGTGTTGGGCCGCAACCAGTACAAGATCCCGCCGATGGGCGGCATGAACCGTCCGGTCAGCGGGCCGGACCCACAACCCAGGCCCAGCACCTCGAACATCAGCGTGTAGACGATGACCTTCTGGTAGACGATCGGCTGTGTCCACCAGTCGGCGATGCGGCCGAGCCCGCCGAGGCCCGGGGTCAGCGAGATGATCGCAGCGGCGACGGCGATGTACAGGGCGATCTTGATCAGGTACAGCAGATACACGGCATACGGTGTCCCGAAGCCGTGTTCCGCCCAGTGCCGCGTCACGACCTGCAGCCGGGTGGCCCGCGGCAGAGTGGGCCAGGCCTTGCGATCGACGTCGGGAAGCTCCGGGGTCATGAATCCCATGGGCGGCCTCGTTCGGTGTCGGGAGAAACCAGTTCGACCCTCAAATGTATCGGCACCGCGATCCAGTGTCACCGATTCCGCGCCACCCGGCTCCCCGCCGGTGGTATTGGCGACGAAAACCGTTGTGTTTCAGGCGAATACGAGGGCTCGGCTAGCGAGCCGTGGGGCGCCGCCGCGCGGAATGGGCGGGCGGCTCGCCGGGGGCCCGGCGGGCGAATCGGCGGCGCAGGTTCTCCAGCATCGCGTCGAGATTGTCCCGATCCTGTTCCTCGATTCGCGCCATGCGCCGAAGGTTGCAGACGGCATCGGCGTCACCGGCGACTTGCGCGGACGCGATCGCCTTCTGATAGTCGTCGATCCGCTGTTCGATGAGCCGGCGATTCTGGGAGAGCAGCCGGATGAAGTAGTCCGCCTGGCGCTGATCCGCCGCGTCCGCGCCGGCCGGGTCGACGTCGCCCGCCGGCGCGGGCGGCTGGCTCGTCTGGGCCGGTTCGGACCGGACCACGCTGGCGTGCAGCCGGCGAGCGCGCCGGTCACGAGGCGTGATTTTGCGTGCGGGGCCCGATCGGGCGCTTAGTTCGGGGGACAAACCGGCAGCGTCCATCGGGTTCCCCGCTTCTCGATATCTCACTGAGGGCGTCGTAACAATAGCGCCCGGACCGGGGCGACACCATATCAATGGACGCGATCGATGGACGCGGAAAGAAATAAGCACCATGACGGCGGCCGCGCAGCGCTCGCTACCATCAAACTCGGCGCGGCCTTCAAACCTCGAGCGGCCTCGCGGGAGCGTCAAGGGAGGAACGTGACCGAAAACGATCACCGCGACGGCGGCGACATCGGCAAATTCGACCCCGTCCTGACCCAGCGCCTGATGGGCGTGATGCGCCCGGCGCTGAAGGTCTACTTCCGGTCCGAGGTGCACGGCCTGGATTCGTTCCCGCCCGGCGGGGCGCTGGTCGTCGGCAATCACTCCGGCGGCATGTTCCCGATGGACGTCCC
Source organism: Mycobacterium sp. E2989 (assembly GCF_001667595.1). Taxonomy (NCBI): domain Bacteria; kingdom Bacillati; phylum Actinomycetota; class Actinomycetes; order Mycobacteriales; family Mycobacteriaceae; genus Mycobacterium; species Mycobacterium sp. E2989. The sequence continues at coordinate 34,295 of NZ_LZJX01000070.1, forward strand.
GATCTTCACCGTGCACTTCTACGAGAAATTCGGCTACGACCGGCCCGTGTACACGCTGAGCCACGACATCCTCATGACCGGCCCCACCGGAGACTTCTTCCGACGCACCGGGTACATCCGGGCGAACCGGGAGAACGCGGCCCAGGCCCTGCGGTCCGGCGGGGTGGTGATCGTCTTTCCCGGCGGTGACTACGACGCGTACCGGCCGACGCTGTCGGAGAACGTCATCGACTTCGACGGCCGCAAGGGATACGTCAGGACGGCGATCGAGGCCGGCGTCCCCATCGTGCCCGCGGTGTCCATCGGCGGGCAGGAGACGCAGCTCTACCTGTCGCGCGGGACCTGGCTGGCCGAGCGGCTGGGGGTGAAGCGCCTGCTGCGCAGCGCCATCCTGCCGCTATCGTTCGGCTTCCCCTTCGGGTTCAGCGCCGTGATTCCGCCCAACCTGCCGCTGCCCACCAAGATCGTCACGCAGGTGCTGAAACCGATCGACATCGCCGCGCAATTCGGCGACGACCCGGACGTCGACGAGGTCGACGAGCATGTCCGATCGGTGATGCAGCAGGCCCTCAAGGACCTGGCCGCCAAGCGACGCTTCCCGATCCTGGGCTGAGCCGTGGCTTCTCCCTTGAATCAAGCCTTCGGCGTCATCACCACCCTGCGGCGCGCGGGCATGATCGCGCCGATGCGGCCCGACCGCTACCTGAAGATCGCCGCGGCCATGCGCCGCGAGGGCATGGGGATGACCGTCGGCTTCGCCAGTGCGGCGCAACGCTGCCCCGACCGGCCCGGCCTGATCGACGAACTGGGCACGCTGACCTGGCGCCAGCTGGACGAGCGGATCAACGCGCTCGCCGCGGCGCTGCAGAAACTGCCCGCCGGCCGGCCCCGGGTCGTCGGGATCATGTGCCGCAACCACCGCGGCTTCGTCGAGGCGGTGGTGGCCACCAACCGGATCGGGTCCGACGTGGTGTTGCTCAACACGTCATTCGCCGGGCCGGCGCTCGCCGAAGTCGTCAACCGCGAGGGTGTGGACGCCGTCATCTACGACGAGGAGTTCACCGAGACCTTGGACCGCGCGCTGGCCGACAAACCCGAGGCCACCCGCATCGTGGCCTGGACCGTCCCCCGCGAGCGGGAGGGGCCCCCAGGGCAGCACGAGCTCACCGTCGAGCGGCTGATCGGCGCGCACAGCGGCCAGCAGCCCGAGCGCACCGGGCGCAAGGGCAGGATGATCCTGCTGACCTCCGGCACCACCGGAACGCCCAAGGGCGCCAACCAAACTGGCGGCAACGCGGGCATCGGCACGCTCAAGGCCATCCTGGACCGCACGCCGTGGCGGGCCGAGGAGACGGTCGTGGTCGTGGCGCCGATGTTCCACGCCTGGGGTTTCTCGCAGTTGATCTTCGCGGCGTCGATGGCGTGCACCGTGGTCACCCGGCGCAAGTTCGATCCGGAGGCGACGCTGGACCTCATCGACCGGCACCGGGCGACCGGCCTGGCGGTGGTGCCGGTGATGTTCGACCGCATCATGGAGTTGCCGCCCGAGGTGCGCAAGCGGTACAGCTGCAAGACATTGCGATTCGCGGCGGCATCCGGCTCGCGCATGCGCCCCGACGTCGTCACCGCGTTCATGGACGAATTCGGCGACGTGATCTACAACAACTACAACGCCACCGAGGCCGGCATGATCGCCACCGCCACCCCGGCGGACCTGCGGGCGGCGCCCGACACCGCGGGCCGGCCGGCGGGCGGGACCGAAATCCGGATTCTGGATGCGGGTTTCAACGAATTGCCCACCGGTGAGGTCGGCACCATCTACGTCCGCAACGACACCCAGTTCGAGGGTTACACGTCGGGCACCACGAAAGATTTCCACGCCGGGTTCATGTCCTCGGGCGACGTGGGCTACCTGGACGACGCCGGCCGGTTGTTCGTGGTAGGCCGCGACGACGAGATGATCGTGTCCGGCGGTGAGAACGTCTACCCGATCGAGGTGGAGAAGACGCTGGCGGCGCACGACGACGTGGCCGAGGCCGCGGTGATCGGCGTCGACGACGAGCAGTACGGCCAGCGCCTTGCGGCGTTCGTGGTGCTGAGCCCGGGCGCCCAGGCCACGGTCGAGACGCTCAAGCAACACGTCCGGGACAACCTGGCCAACTACAAGGTCCCCCGCGAAATCGCCATCCTCGACGAGCTTCCGCGCAGCAGCACCGGAAAGATCGTGCGCAGCGATCTGCAATCCCGGGTCACCGGCTGATGCGCCGCCTTTCGCAACTGCGGCGTCCCCGGCCGCTGGCGCGAGCCGCCCTGGAATTGGCCAACGCCGCCAACGGATTACGGCCGCTGGCCCGCAAGGGCTACAGCACCGTCCTGGTCTTCTGGTTCGGCTGGCCGACCTCGGAGGTGCCGGGCGTCTACTTCTCCGTCTCGCTGGTGGACGCGCTGCGGCGCTGGCGGCGCGGCCATTTCGAGGGGCGGCGCGGCAAGGCGGCGCTGGCGCTGACCGCCGCGTCGTGGGCGATCCTGGGGGTGATCCGTTACCGCGCCGTCACCACCCCCGGGCCGGTGCTGGAGGCGGGGCTGCGCGAGCAGCTCGGACACGACTACTCCGAGGCGCTGGGCAAGCTGCCGCACACCAAGCCCACGCGCAGCGGGCGGCGCAGCCTGCCGCTGGGCAACACCGTGGCGCGCCGGCGCTACGTCGAGAAGACCAACGTGGTGTCCTACGGGCCCAACGGCCGCGCCAACCTCGCCGACATCTGGCGCCGCCGCGACCTGCCGCGCGACGCCAAGGCCCCGGTGCTGCTGCAGGTGCCGGGCGGCGCCTGGATGATCGGGATGCGGCGGCCGCAGGCCTACCCCCTGATGAGCCACCTGGCCGCGCGCGGCTGGGTGTGTGTCTCGATCGGCTATCGGGTCTCCCCTCGGCACACCTGGCCCGATCACATCGTCGACGTCAAACGGGCGCTGGCGTGGGTCAAGGAGAACATCGCCGACTACGGCGGTGACCCCGACTTCGTCGCGGTCACCGGCGGCTCCGCGGGCGGGCACCTGTGCGCGCTGGCGGCGCTGACCCCGAACGACCCGAAGTTCCAGCCGGGCTTCGAAGAAGCCGACACGTCGGTGGTGGCCGCGGTCCCGATCTACGGCCGCTACGACTGGTTCTCCACCGAGGGCGAGGGCCGGCCCGAGTTCGTCTCGCTGCTCGAAAAGTTCGTCGTCAAGCGGCCATTCGACTCTCACCGCGACGTCTACGTCGACGCGTCACCGATCCGGCGGCTACACGCCGACGCGCCGCCCTTCTTCGTGTTGCACGGCAGCGACGATTCGCTCATCCCCGTCGGCGAGGCCCAGGAGTTCATCGAGGAACTGCGCGCGGTCTCGAAATCCCCGGTCGCCTACGCCGAATTGCCCAGCGCACAACACGCTTTCGACATCTTCAGCTCGCCCCGCGCGCATCGGTCGGCGGAGGCCGTCGCGCGCTTCCTGTCCTGGGTGTACGCGACCAACCCGCCCGAGCGCGACTAAGGCCTGTCGCGCCGAGCGTCACGCCAGCGTGGCTCTGGGACGCGAGCGTCACGCTGGCGTGGCAGGGTGTGGATAGTCGGGACGCACTGACCTGACGTTCGTCAGGGTGTGTGCGACGCTGCCGCTATGGCGGAACCATTCATCGGCAGTGAGGCGGTCGCACACGGAGAACTCATCAAGAGCGCGTTGCGGACGCACTACACGAAGTTGTTTCGCGATGTGTATGTCGATCCCGGCGCAGAGCTCACTCCGCTGATTCGAGCCCGCGCAGCATGGCTGTGGTCGCGCCGGCGAGGCATTATCGCGGGGCTGTCGGCTGCCGCTGTTCATGGTGCCGTGTGGGTAGACCCCACGGCACCGCTGGAGATCCTCCATAGCAACAGAAACCCGTTGCCGGGATTGCGGATTCATAGTGACCGGCTAGAAGACGACGAAATCACGCTCATCGACGGCGTTCCCGTGACGACGCCGGCCCGGACGGCTGCCGACCTGGGATGCTGGCACCCGATGAACGATGCGGTGGCCGTGATCGACGACCTGCTTCGCGCGACCGACTGCAAGGTGGCCGAGCTTCAGATGCTGGCCGAACGGTATCCGGGCCGACGCGGCATTCAGTCGGCGCGTAACGCGATCAGTCTCGCGGACGCCGGCGCGCAGTCGCCCAAGGAGACGTGGTTGCGGCTGTTGCTGATCCGCGCGGGGCTGCCCCGGCCACGAACGCAGATTCCGGTCAGTGACGAGTTCGGCCAGCAAACGTACTACCTCGACATGGGTTGGGAGGATGTCAAAGTCGCCGCCGAGTACGACGGTGAGCAACATCGTCGGGATCGCTGGCAATACACGTGGGACATCAGGCGGCGCGAAACGCTCGAACGTCTGGGCTGGATCGTCGTTCGAGTGGTCGTCGGCGATCGCCCGGCCGACATCGTCAGCCGGGTAAGAGCCGCCTTGGCCCGGCGAGCCGCACGCTAGCGTGACGCTCGCTTGCGGCGGTCACGCCAGCGTGGCGCTCGCGGCAGGAGAGAGAGCCCCTCACTCCCGCGTGGCGGCCTTCTCCAATTCGGTGAGCGCCGGCTCGATGCGGTCGGCCATATCGTCGATGTCGTTGGCCACCTCGGGCGTCGTGACGAAGCCGAAGTCCAGATAGTCGGTGTAGGAGAAGCAGGTGATGTTCAGGGCGACGTCCATGACGGGCGGCCCGAGCGGCACCAGCGAATCCAGCCGCGCGCCCGCCATGAACAACGGGAACGGCGGGCCCGGCACATTGGAGACAACCAGGTTGATGGGGGCCAGGTTTCGCGACAGCCCACTGGCCGTGTAGGCGCGCGCGGCCAGCCCCAGCAGCCCGGGCGGTGTCGTCTCGGTCAGCCCCATGATCTGGTGCGCCGATAAGGCTTTGGCCATCAGCTTGGCGTTCTGGGTGCTTTCATGGATCGCGCGCAGCCGCTCGGCGGGATCCTCGACGTCGGTGGCCAGGGACACGGTCATCGAGCTCACCTGATTGCCGACGTCGTCCTTGTTGTCGTCGGTGCGGGTGGAGACGGGAATCTGGGCGATGAGTGGTTTGGCGGGCAACTCGCCGCGCTTCTGCAGGTACTCGCTCGCGGCGCCGGCCACCAGCGCCAGCACGACGTCGTTGAGCTTGACGCCATAGGCGTCCTTGACGGCCTTGGCCCGCGCGAGTTCGACGCGGCAGCCGGTGATTCGCCGGTGCGGTGACACGGGGGCGTTGAACCGGGTCTTGGGCGCCTCGAAGTAGCGCGGCGGCCGGCCGCTGCTCACACCCAGCGCGGCGATCTGCTGGCGCACGGTCTGCTCCACCAGCCGGGCGATGCGGAAGGGCGTCTTGACGCCGACGTTGATGAGCGCGCCCACCGCCCGCCGTTCGATGCCCGGAATCTTCGATCCCACCAGCGATCCCACCGTTTCGTGTTGCGGCGGCCGCGGTTCCGGCGTGACGTCCAACAGGATTTCACCCAGGCCGGCGCCGGAGACGCCGTCGACGATCGCGTGGTGCATCTTGGTCAGCGACGCGACGCGGCCGCCCTCGACGCCCTCGATCACCCACATCTCCCACAGCGGCCGGGCGCGGTCCAGCTTGTAGGACATCAACCGGCCGACCAGCTCCTCGAGCTCGCGGCGGCCGCCCGGCGCCGGGACGGCGATGTGCCGGATGTGGAAGTCGACGTCCAGCTCCTCGTCTTCGACGAACCACGGCCGGTCCAAACCCAGCGGCGCCCCGGTGACCCGCCACCGCAACTGCGGCAACTCCGGCAGCCGCTCGATGATCAGTTCGCGGAGCCGCTCGAAGCTGTACTCCGACGCGTCCTTCGGGTCGCAAATCGCCAGCGCGCCCACATGCATGTGCCAGCCCGAAGTCTCGGCCGACCAAAACGCCGCATCAACACTCGAAAGCCGTTCGAGACACACACCCAGCCGCGCGCGGCCAGGTGGCTCATCAGGGGGTAGGCCTGCGGCCGCCGCATCCCGATCATCCAGGCGCCGCCCGGCACCTGCAGCAGCACCGGGGCCTTGGCGTCGCGCGGCAGGTCGCGGCGGCGCCAGATGTCGGCGAGGTTGGCGCGGCCGTTGGGCCCGTAGGACACCACGTTGGTCTTCTCGACGTAGCGC
>NZ_LZJX01000071.1:0-22060 GCF_001667595.1 Mycobacterium sp. E2989
CAGGAGGGGCGGGCCGCGCTGGCCGAATGGCAGCAGCTGCTGGCCGACGAGGAGCGGGTGCTGGGCGTCGAGCACCCCACCGCGCTGACGTCCAGGGACCGGGTTGCGCAGAAGCGCAAGGAGCTCGGCGACTACCCGGGCGCCATCGCCGAGGGTGAACAGGTCCTCGCCGCGCGGTCCCGGGTGCTCGGCGACCACCACGAGGACACCCTGGGCACGCGGATGGCCTTGGCGCAGTGGCACGGCGAGTCGGTCGACGGCGCCGGCGCCTTGGCCGAGCTTCGGTCGCTGCTCGAGGTGATGCTCGAGAAGCTGGGGCCGGACCACCGCCACACCTTGATCGCCCGGCACACCATCGCGCTCTGGGAGCCCGAGCCCGCGGACTGCCGGGAGAAGGTCGCCACCTGGGAAGCGCTGGTGGACGACGAGGCCCGGGTCTTCGGCGCCGACAACTTCGTCACCGTCGCCGCCCGGGAGGAACTGGCGAAATGGCGCGGCCGCGTCGAGGACCGCCGGTGGGCCAACGGGGTGCGGGGCCGGGTCGAAGAAGCCAACAAGCGCCGCCTGCTCGCCAAACAGCAAGCCACCCAACGATTTTCGGATGGCGAATATCTCCGGTGCTGGCTTGCCGAGCGCGGGGCCCAATTCCCGGTCTGGGCAAACCATTACGGCGGCGACGCCATATGGGACTTCTCCCCGGATTCCCTCGATGCTCTGGAAGAGCTCGTCATCCAGCAGGCCCCGACGCCCGAGCAGCTGCTGGACGAGGAGCGCAACGCGCCCTTCGTCGACGGCGCGGTGTGGTATCTCGGCGAGGTGCTGCGCCGCGGACGGTCCCTGCCGTGGGAATACACCCGCGGGGTGACGTCGGATCCCACCGTCGGACACGTCGACGTGTTCGAGGCCCTCACCAGCGCGCTGCATTCGGCCGACCGTGGAGCCCTGCGCCGCACCTACGACCGCTTCACGGCGGCCCAGTGATACTGGGTTGGTGATCGAACGCATCGCGACCCGCGAGATCTATCGGAGCCAATGGATGGTGCTCCGGGAGGACGACATCCGTCGCCAGGACGGCAGCCCGGGCATCTATGGCGTGGTGGACAAACCGGACTATGCGTTGGTGATGCCGTTCGACGGACGGCGCTTCCGGCTGGTCGAGCAGTTCCGGTATCCGCTGGGGGAGCGGCGGTGGGAATTCCCGCAGGGCACCGCGCCGGGCCTGGCGGACACCGACCCGTCCGAGCTGGCGCGGCGTGAGCTGCGCGAGGAAACGGGACTGAGCGCGACGTCGTTCGAGGTGCTCGGCCGGCTCGATGTCGCCCCGGGTATGACCAGCCAACGCGGATGGGTGTTTCTGGCCACCGGAATCGCCGAGGGGGAGCCGGATCTCGAGCCCGAGGAACAGGACCTGCGCAGCGCCTGGTTCGACCGCGAGGACGTCGAGCAGTTGATCCGTTCGGGAGTGATCGCCGACGCGCAATCCGTCGCCGCCTACGGCCTGTTCCTGCTGCGGCAGGCATGACAGTGCGGGGACCCGCCGGGTCCCCGCACCGTGAGGGTGGTGGTCAGGCCGAGGTGACGTACTGCGGGCAGTAGGCCGAAGCGGCGTCGACGGCGAAGGTCTTGGAGCCCTTGGTGCTCAGGCCGGTCGCCTGGGCCACCGCGCTGATGACCTCCTTGCTCGAGTGGCCCTGGTCGAGGGCGTTGCAGACGGCGTGCGCGTCCTTGATGGCGACCGAAGCGCTCGGCGGGGTGATGCCGTCCGAGGCCAGCTGGGCGAGGAACGCGTCGTCGACCGAGCTCGCGCCCGCGGTGCCGGCGAGGCCGAGCGCGGCCAGGCCCAGGGCGGCGGTGCCAACGACGGAGGCGGTGAAACGGCGAGAGAACATCGGGGTCTCCTTGGTGCTGAGGTGAATTTTTCGGGTGGACGCTTGGTGCGTTGATCACAGAATCAGCACGGGGGCTTAACGGGTTCTCAACAAATTCTTGGCGCGCTATCAGGGGCCAGGTACGCCGCCAGCAAGTCCGGCAGCAGCGCGGCGGCCGGTCAGGCCGAACCCCACGTTCAGTGCACGACTAAGCCGCCGGAACCGGCTGAGTCACTGCGGCGCGGGCGTCATCGAGGCGATGTAGTAGACCTCGTGCCCGGTCGGGTATCCGCCACCATTGGTGGCGATGTGCACGTGGTCGTAGTGGTTGAGGGTCTCCGACCCGAGGTCGGCGGTCCAGCTGCCCCCGCCGACGCCGGGGTAGATCTTTTGCCGCCAGATCACGTGGTTGATTCCCCAGCGCTTCGCGTTGGCCAGCGCGTAGCCGGCGATCTGGTTGCCCAACTCGATGCCCTCGGGGCTGTTGTGGTTGGGGATCATCACGTCGATCGCCAGGCCGTTGGGATGCCACGGCAGCGCGTCCTCCCGGTATCCGCCGATGGTGGTGATCTGCGGGAACAGCACGCTGATGGCCCGCTCCGCCCAGATCGTCTTGACCTGCAGCCTGTCCTCGGACCCGACGCCGTGGGGCAGCGCCACCTGGAACTGCTGGCCGGCCGCCGGCGGCGCGTTTGCGGTCAGCATCTGCACTTCCTCGGGGGTGGCGGTGTGCGGGGCGTTGGCCGGTGCGCTGGGGGCCGCGTCGGCGGGTCCGGCGGCCGCGCTGGTGGCTGTCGCGGGCGGCGGGGTGGGCGCGGAGGGTCGCGGCTTGGTGCCCTGGGCGTAGACCATGCCGGCCGACAGCACCAGCGAGGCCGCGATGGCCAGCCATCGGCTCCGGCCGTTGGCTAACAGGTTCCTGCCCACGAGCTGCAGCTTAGTGTCGTGTGGGGCGGGTGTGGCGCGTTTTGTTCAGCTCGGCCGAATAGGGGTCTGCGCGCTTCCCGAGCGGTCCACAATGACACCATGTCCAGCCAGTCCTTCGCCGACGCCAACCTCTTCCACCGGACGATGCGCCGCTTCGCGTCGACGCCGGTGGGCGTGGCGCTGCTGCGGCACACCGCGCACCACCTCGACCGGCTGATCACCACGGTCACCCGGGGCAGGAGCAGCTTCGCTGGAGTCGCGACCGGCATCCCCGTGGTCATGCTCACCACCACCGGCGCCAAATCCGGCGAGCCCCGCACCGTCGCCGTCTACGGCATCCCGCATCCGGATGGGCTGGCACTCATCGCCTCCAACTTCGGCGGCGCCAAGCATCCGGCCTGGTACCACAACCTGAAGGCCCATCCGGAGGCGACGGTGTCGATCGGGCGCGACACCTGGCACGCCACCGCGCGCCTGGCCACGCCGGACGAGCGCGACGAGATCTGGGCCAAGGGCCTCGAGCTGTATCCGGGCTGGCGCAAGTACGAGGTGCGGGCCGGCAATCGGCACATCGAGGCGTTCATCCTGGCGCGCAACTGAATTCGGCTGTCCCGCAGACGATCTGGGGTCAATCCGCGTCGCCCAAGTAGGCATCGGCCCAGGCGCCGATGATCCGCCCGGCCCGGCGGGCTTGCCCGCGAACGGTCAGAAAGTGATCCGACCCCTCGAGCGAGACGAAGCTGCGCGGATGGCGCGCCAGGCGGAAGATCTCGCTGGCGTTGGCGATGCCGACCGTGTTGTCGGTGGGCGAGTGCAGGATCAGCAGCGGAAGCCGCAGGCCCTTGATCTTGTCGCGCAGGTGGGCGGCGCGCACGTCCTCGACGAAGGCTCGCTTGAGTGTCAGCGTCCGCCCGCCGACCATCCACTCGGCACTGCCCTCCGCCAGGCACCGGTCGACGACCGCGTCGTAATGCTTCTCGACGTGGCTCGGGTCGACGGGCGCGGCGACGGTGACGACCGACCGCACGCCGGGCGACTGTCGGGCCGCGGCGAGCACCGCCGCGCCGCCCCACGAGTGCCCGATCAGGATGTCGGCCGGCGTCCCGCGGGTCGTCATGAATTCGCATGCCCGGGCGATGTCGTCGACCTTGACCGTGAACGACCCGTCGCCCCAGTCGCCCTCCGATCCGCCGAGACCCAGCGCGTCGAAGCGCAGCATGCCGATGCCGTCGGCGGCCAGTTGCTTGCAAATCCGCGCCGCGGCGGGCGAATCCTTGCCCAGCGTGAAGCCGTGCGCGAACACGCCCCAGCCGCGCACCGGTCCGTCCGGGACCTCGATGACGCCCGCCAGCATCGCGCCCGTGGAACCTTGGAACGTGACACGTTCGCCCATGCTGACGATCTAACCCGCCCGTCAGCCTCTGCGGGCGACGTCTTGGCTCAGGATCTGGGGCCAGGTCTCGACATCGGCCGGGATGTGCGCCACCGTGAGCGTTGACCGCGGCATCAGTGCGGCAAGCGATTCCGCTGTCGACATCGGATGCGCCGGGTCGCCGACCCAGGCCAGAATCGTCGTCGGCACATCGATTCGTGCGACCGCTTCGCGCGCGGGCAGGTCGCTGAGAGCCGCGCCCCGAAACAGTGACGGCAGCAGCGCGTCGGCCACATCGGGAACCGTTTCGGGCCTGCCGACCGTGGCCGGCGGCGGAGTCACCCCACGCGACGACGCAATGAATGCCCCGACACCCTCGGTTTCGATGAAGTCGGCCGCGGCCCGGTAGATCGCCGCCTGCGCGGGCCGGGTTTCCCACGCCGTGGCCGGCACCATGAGCGTGAGGCCGGCGAAGCGGTCCGGCTCGCGGGCAGCCGCGTGCAGCAGCGTGCCGGCACCCATGGACGGGCCGACTCCGTGTACGCGCTCGCCGGGAAACCATTTGTCGAGCAGCTGCAGAAGATCCTCGGCAAGGCTTTCCCATCGGTAATCCTCCGGGACCTTGCGCCCGGTCGACTTGCCGTGGCCGCGTGCGTCATACCGGAGCAGTCGGGTCCCGCTGAGTCCCCTGCCGAGGTCGAGATTGAGCACCCGGTCACGCGCCCGGCTGGAGGTAAGTCCGTGCAGTTGAACCACCGGATGACCACCTTCGTCGCTCAGTTCAACCGCAAGCTCTGCTCCGGGAACCACGAAAGTGGACATCACCCAACTCTTTTCACGACCGGACGGCTCGCCCCGGAGCCGACCGCGTTGACCGAGCATTCAGGCTATCCGGGGCGTTAGGGTACCGCCATGCGGCTGACCAACGTGGCGCACCTGCGGCTCCCCTTCGGGCGACTCTGGGGCTACGACGTGTCGGTGTCTGACCTCGGCAAGCAGCTCCCGGTGTCGTTTGACCAGCGCATACACGTCGGTGCGGGAGCGCGGCCCGGTTCCTGGATGGCGCTGTCCATTCGGTTGCCGGCGGGGGTCAGCCGCCAATCGTTGGCCGATGCCTGGCTGGCCGTGATCGCCCGCCACGGCACGCTACGAACGGCATTCACACCCGGGACGGACGGCGATCCGCAGCTGCATGAGATCGATGTTCACCCAGGTGGGTGGGTAGAGCATGAGATCGCTCCGGGCCAGGCGGTGAACGACGCACTGCGGGTAGTTCTCAATGCGACGTGCTCGCCCTATCAGCGGCCGTCACATCGGTTGTGTGTGTTGGAGACTGCCGCCGGATTGACGGTGGTGATCGCCGCCGACCACGCCCACGTGGACATGTGGTCGATGCTGGTGATTGCGCGGGACCTGCTGTCGATGCTCGCCGACGCCCGGATCGGACCTACGTCACCGCCGCAGTCGCCGCCGCCGGCATTTGTCGTGCACACGCAAGCGCTGCTTGACCTTCCCGCGGCACCGGACAGCGTGCGCGCGCGATGGGCACAGATCATCAGCGACAGCGGTGGGGTGATGCCACGGTTTCCGCTGCCGTTGGGCGAGTCCGGGCCGCATCCGGAACGCGTTGAAGTGCGTGACGTGTTCGATGTCGATGACGGCGCCGCGTTCGCCGCGCAGGCACGCGACGACGGTGTCTCGACGCTGGCACTCGCTGTGGTCGCCATGACTGCGGTGACCCGCGAGTTGGCCGGGGCGCCGCTGCGCGCGGTCTTCCCCGTGCACAGCCGATTTGAAGACAAATGGCACGACTCGGTCGGCTGGTTCATCACCAATTCGGTCCTGGAATCGGCGGTTGCCGAGCCGCACGCCGCGGCCGCCGCCGTCAAAGAAGCCGTGCAGCTTGGTTCCTGGCCACTGGCCGACGTACTGGCTCCGTGGGGTGGAATGCCCATCGCGCCAGGCATGTTCGCGATTTCCTGGTTGGACCAAAGCAGACTTCCGGTGCGCATCGACTCGGTCGGACTCGACGCCCAGTACGTGAGCGCGAGCGTTGACACCGACGGCGTCATGCTCTGGTTCATCCAGGACGAGTCCGGGCTACATCTGCGATGCCGCTACCCGGATACCGCGGAGGCACGAACAAACGTTGGGGGGTGGCTCGACCTGTTGGTAGCCCGCCTACAGGCACTGGCGCAGTCCTCGGTTCGCGGACTGCTGCGGGTAGCCGAGCGCACATATCGTGTGCAGCGCGCGACGCGCGAACACGTGGGGGTGATCGCCCAGCTGCTCTCCGACGATGAGTTCGGTCAGGATCGCGAAGCCGCCGAACTCGAACGCTACGAGGCGGCCTACGACATCGTCGTTCGCAACCGATCCAACTATCTCGGAGTCGTCCTGAACGGTTCCGACAAGGTCGTCGCGACCGTGCAATTGACGATCATTCCCGGCCTTTCCCGCGGTGGCGCCACCCGGCTGCAGATCGAGGGGCTACGGGTCGCCAAAGCCGAACGTGCCCAGGGTATTGGTACTGCACTCGTCGAGTGGGCACACAACTACGGCCGGGCACACGGGGCACGGCTGGCGCAGGTGACCACAGACGAGGCTCGCGAAAGGGCTCGGGCGTTCTATCGCCGGCTCGGGTACCACGACGCCCACGTCGGGCTGAAATGCACCATCTGAGTTGATGCGCGGTGAATGTTGCAGCGTGGGTAATGGAAACACCGTCTGAACTGCAAGAACATGAGTGCCCCCGGCAGGATTCGAACCTGCGGCCTTCTGCTCCGGAGGCAGACGCTCTATCCCCTGAGCTACGGGGGCGCTTCGACTTCGGTGATGCGCCATTGGGCCCCGCCAGAGTAACGCATGCACGCTAACGTCGTGACCCCGCCACAGCTCAAGCGCCGATCACGAGGCCCTCGCCTGGGCGCTCGGGCGCAGCGCGCCGGGCGATTGCCCGGTGTGCTTCTTCACCAGCCGGTGCAGCGTCGCCGGATCCGCCAATCCCACTGCGGCAGCAATCTCTTCAAGCGGCATGCGGGTGGTGCGCAACAAATGCAGCGAGCGCTCGAGGCGAACCCGCTGCACCAGCTGTAGCGGACTGAGTCCCACGGCGTTTCGCGTCCGGCGCGCCAGCGTCCGGGTGCTGAGGCCGCACTGGCGGGCCAGCGAGTCGAGGGTGTGTGGTTCATCCAACCGCGACCGGACGAAACGCTCCAGGCTCGCGACGGTTTCGTCGCGCGCCGCCAAGTGTGAGGGAATGAGAAAGCTCGCCTGTGACGTGCGCTGATCGGCGACAAGCCGGTTCGCGAGTTCGTCGGTAAGCGCCGCGCCGCCGTGCTCGCGCATCAGCGCGAGCATCAGGTCGATGTGTGCGAACGCGCTTCCGGCCGTCCAGATCGACCCATCGCGAACAACCATTTCATCGATGACGACGCGGGCCGCCGGCGCGGCCCGGGCGAGATCGGCCCCGAGCCACCACGTCGTGACGCAGCGTCGCTGGTCGAGGAGGCCGGCCGTGGCGAGGACGAATACGGCCGTGCACGAGGCCGCGATTTCTGCGCCTGAAGCGCTCCCATCGGCCAACCACTCGGCGGCGACGTCGACGTCGGGGCGGCTGAGCCGGTCGGCAATCTCCTCGGGCTGCGCGGCACCCAAGCCGGGTACGACCACGACTTCTCGCGCCGCGGCGTGCGCCAGAGGTTCCGCGGCGGCGGCCAGGCCACCCCGTAGGGCAACGCTGCTGTGCGGCGAGACCACTCGAAGATCGAACGCGGGCCTGCCGAGGATCCGGTTTGCCGCTGAGATCACGTCGACCGTCACGCCGACGGCGCTCGCGCTGGCGCCGTCGAGCACTAGGACGTCGAAACCGATCATGTGGCGAATTATGCAAGAAAGCTGTCTGTCTTGCCACTGGCTTTGGGCGGCGCCGGTGGGGGAGATTACGAGAGCACGAAACCGCGAAAGGTAGATGTCATGCCGTTGATGCACGTAACCCTCACGTCCGGCGCCTTCGACGACACCGGCAAGCAGCGTCTGGTAACGGGTCTCACCGAGGCGGCGTGCCGCGCCGAATCGGTGCCCGACCTACCTCAGCACCGCATGCGGGCCCTGGTCCTGCTGCACGAGCTCCCGCCCGGCGGCTTCTACTCCGCCGGCGCCTCGGCGGACGCCGCGGTCTCCGGCGTCTTCATCGATTGGCAGGTCAGCGCCGGGGTTCTCGACGGTGCCCGCAAGGCGCAATTCGCCGGCGAGCTTCAGGAGGTCGCCGCAGCGGCGGCCGGCGCTGGCGACAGGATGGTCGTCACGTCGTGCGTCATTCACGAAGTGCCCGAAGGCCAATGGGCGCAGAACGGAGCGATCCGCCGCCTGCCGGACATCGTCTCGCAGGCGGGATTCGAGCACCTGACCTCCGTGGCGCCCGGATGACGATTCGTCCGGCAGACCAGTTGGCGCAAGCCATGATTGGCGAGCCGAACTCGCGTTACCGCCTGCCGACGCCGGCGCTGATCCTGGACGAGGCGGCGCTGGACGCCAACATCGGCCGAATGGCCGAGCGGACGCGTGACAAGGTCGGGCTGCGCCCGCACGCCAAAACGCACAAATGCGCCTGGATCGCCAGAAAGCAAGTCGAAGCCGGGGCCGTCGGGATCTGCTGCGCCAAAATCGGTGAGGCCGAAGCGCTTTCAGCGGCCGGCGTCCGAGGCATTCTCCTGACTTCGCCGGTCGCCGATCCGGCCATGCCGAAGCGGCTGTGCGACGTGGCGGCGATAGACCCCGGATTCGCGTGCGTGGTGGATCATCCCGATCCGGTGACCGCGCTGAGCGTCGAAGCGTGCCGCCGCGGCATGCGCGTCAATGTCCTCATCGACGTCGATGTGGGGCTGGGCCGCACCGGCGTCTCCGGCCCGGAACAAGCGGTCGCGTTGGCGGAGCACGTCCATCGACGCGAGGGGCTGGCGTTGACCGGCGTCCAGGGCTACGGCGGTCATTGGCAGCACATCGTCGGCTTCCAAAAGCGTTGTGAGGCCGTCGGCGTCGGCATGGAGCGGCTTTCGCGCGCGGTCGACGCGATCCGAGCCGCCGGTTACCCGGTCGGCATCGTCACCGGCGGCGGGACCGGAACGGTCGCGGCCGATCTGGACTTGGGTGTCCTCAACGAAGTGCAGCCGGGCTCGTATGTGTTCATGGACGTCCAGTACTCCGACGCGCTGGGGGCCGACGCCGATGGAGCCTTCCAAACCAGCTTGTGGGTATCGAGCCAGGTGGTGAGCGCCAACGCCGACGGAATCGTCACCGTCGACGCCGGGCTCAAGGCTTTCGCGACGGACGGCCCCATGCCGCGGCCGGCCGGCGGGCGGTTCGGCGCCTCGACGTACGTGTTTTTCGGCGACGAGCATGGTGCGCTCACCCGGCCCGCGGGCTCACCCGTCGGCCTCGGGGAACGCGTGGAGTTCGCCACCCCGCACTGCGATCCCACCGTTGACCGGTATGACGCCTACCACGTTGTGCGCGGTGATCGGCTGGTGGCCATCGTGCCAATCGAGGCTGCTCGCGCCAGCCGATAGCGGCCCAGCGCCCCGCGTAGCCGGGCCCTGAACGGGCCGAGGCCCTGGTGGGTTCGCGCTGCCGCCCGCAATGGATTCGGGCCGGGGAGCGCGAGCCAATAGGATGGACGCTCGTGACCCCCGCTGACCTCGCCGAGCTGCTCAGGAGCACCGCCGCCGCGGTGCTGGCCGAGCGCGGGCTGGATGCCGCCGCCCTGCCGGCGACGGTCACCGTGGAGCGGCCCCGCAATCCCGAGCACGGCGACTACGCCAGCAACCTGGCCCTGCAGCTGGGCAAGAAGGTCGGCGCCAACCCCCGCGAACTGGCGGGCTGGCTGGCCGAGGCGCTGGTGCGGGCCGACGGCATCGCCTCGGCGGAGGTCGCCGGGCCCGGCTTCATCAACCTGCGCCTCGAGGCGCAGGCGCAGGCGGTGATCGTCAACAACGTCCTCGACGCCGGCGACACCTTCGGCCACTCCGACGCGCAGGCGGGCCACAAGATCAACCTGGAGTTTGTCTCGGCCAACCCCACCGGGCCGATCCACATCGGCGGCACCCGCTGGGCCGCCGTCGGCGACGCGCTGGGCCGGCTGCTGAGCACCCAGGGCGCCGCCGTCGAGCGCGAGTACTACTTCAACGACCACGGCGCCCAGATCGACCGGTTCGCCGGCTCGCTGATCGCCGCGGCCAAGGGCGAACCGACCCCCGAGGACGGCTACGCCGGCGCCTACATCAACGACATCGCCGCGCAGGTGCTGGCCAAGGCGCCCGACGCGCTGGGCCTGCCCGACGCCGAGATGCGCGAGACGTTCCGCGAGATCGGTGTCGACCTGATGTTCACCCACATCAAGGAGTCGTTGCACGAGTTCGGCACCGACTTCGACGTCTACACCCACGAAGACTCGATGCACACCAGCGGCCGGGTCGACCAGGCCATCGCCCGGCTGCGCGAGACCGGCAACATCTACGAGAAGGACGGCGCAACCTGGTTGCGCACCAGCGCTTTTGGCGACGACAAGGACCGCGTCGTGATCAAGAGCGACGGCAACCCGGCCTACATCGCCGGTGACATCGCGTATTACCTGGACAAGCGGCAGCGCGGCTTCGACCTGTGCATCTACATGCTCGGAGCCGACCACCACGGTTATATCGCCCGGCTCAAGGCGGTGGCCGCCGCGTTCGGCGACGACCCGGCCCACGTCGAGGTGCTGATCGGGCAGATGGTCAACCTGGTCCGCGACGGCGCGCCCGTGCGGATGAGCAAGCGGGCCGGCACCGTGATCACGCTCGACGACCTGGTCGAGGCGATCGGTGTCGACGCGGCGCGCTACAGCCTGATTCGCTCCTCGGTCGACACCCCCATCGACATCGACCTGGCGCTGTGGTCGTCGGCGTCGAATGAAAACCCGGTCTACTACGTGCAATACGCGCACGCCCGGCTCTCGGCGCTGGCCCGCAACGCCGCCGAGCTGGGCCTGGCTCCCGACACCGGCCACCTCGAGCTACTCAGCCACGACAAGGAGGGGACGCTGCTGCGCTCCCTCGGGGAATTCCCCCGGGTGCTGAAAACGGCCGCGTCCCTGCGGGAACCGCACCGGGTGTGCCGCTACCTGGAAGACCTCGCCGGCGACTATCACCGGTTCTACGACTCGTGCCGGGTCCTGCCCCAGGGCGACGAGCAACCCACCGACCTGCACACCGCGCGCCTGGCGCTGTGTGCGGCCACCCGCCAGGTGATCGCCAACGGCCTGACGATCCTCGGCGTCACCGCCCCGGAGCGAATGTGAACGTCCACCCCGCCGGTCCCCGGCACGCCGAGGAGACCCGGCATCCCAACAGCCCGCCGCGACCGCAGTCCGCCGACGAGCTGTTGCGGCTTGCGCCAAATGTTTGGCCGCTCAACATCGTTCGCGACGACACCGGGACGGCCAGCCTCGCCGGGATCCCGCTCACCCGGCTCGCCCAGGAATACGGGACCCCGTTGTTCGTCATCGACGAGGACGACTTCCGCTACCGCTGCCGCGAACTCGCGACGGCCTTCGGCGGCGGGCACAACGTGTGCTACGCCGCCAAGGCCTTCCTGTGCACCGAGATTGCCCGCTGGGTCAACGAGGAAGGCCTCTCCATCGACGTGTCCACCGGCGGCGAGCTCGCCGTCGCGCTGCACGCCGACTTCCCGCCGGAGCGGATCACCTTCCACGGCAACAACAAATCCGTCGCCGAGCTGACGACGGCGGTCAAAGCCGGTGTCGGGCATGTCGTCTTGGACTCGATGACCGAAATCGAGCGCCTCGATGCCATCGCGGGGGAGGCTAGCGTCGTCCAGGACGTCTACGTGCGGCTCACCGTCGGGGTGGAAGCCCACACCCACGAATTCATCTCCACCGCACACGAAGACCAGAAGTTCGGGCTGTCGGTGGCCAGCGGCGCGGCGATGGACGCCGTGCGCCGCGTGTTCGCCGCCGATCACCTGCGCCTGGTCGGGCTGCACAGCCACATCGGCTCGCAGATCTTCGACGTTGACGGCTTCGAGGTCGCCGCGCACCGCGTCATCGGGCTGTTGCACCAGATTGTCGACGAATTCGGCGTCGACAAGACGGGCCAGATCTCGACCGTGGATCTCGGTGGCGGCCTGGGCATTTCCTACCTGGGCACCGACGACCCGCCCCCGGTGGCCGAGCTGGCGGCCAAGCTGACGGCCATCGTCGCCAACGAGTCGGCGGCGGTGGGCCTGCCCACCCCGCGGCTGGTGGTCGAGCCCGGCCGTGCCATCGCCGGGCCGGGCACCATCACGCTCTACGAGGTCGGCACTGTCAAGGACGTCGACGTGAGCAGCACGGCCCAGCGCCGGTACGTCAGCGTCGACGGTGGCATGAGTGACAACATCCGCACCGCGCTCTACGACGCGCAGTACGACGCGCGGCTGGTCTCGCGGACCAGCGACGCACCGGCGACGCTGGCCCGGATCGTCGGAAAGCACTGCGAGACCGGCGACATCGTCGTGCGCGACGCATGGGTGCCGGACGACCTGCGGCCCGGCGACCTGCTCGGGGTCGCCGCGACCGGCGCGTACTGCTATTCGCTGTCGAGCCGCTACAACATGGTCTGCCGTCCGGCGGTGGTGGCGGTGCGGGCGGGACGGTCCCGCCTGATCCTGCGCCGCGAGACGGTCGACGATCTACTCAGTCTGGAAGTGAGGTGAACGGTGCCCCGTGACGAAAAGCCCGTGGGCGTGGCGGTGCTCGGGTTCGGCAACGTCGGAAGCGAAGTGGTCCGGATCATCGAGGGCAGCGCCGACGACCTCGCGGCCCGGGTGGGCGCACCCCTGGCGTTGCGCGGCGTCGGGGTGCGGCGCGTCGCCGCCGACCGCGGCGTCCCGATCGAATTGCTCACCGACAACATCGAGGAACTCGTCTCGCGCGAAGACGTTGACATCGTCGTCGAGCTGATGGGGCCGGTCGAGCCGGCGCGCAAGGCCATCCTTCGCGCGCTCGAACACGGCAAGTCCGTCGTCACCGCGAACAAGGCGCTGCTGGCCACCTCCACCGGGGAGTTGGCGCAGGCCGCCGAAAACGCGCATGTCGACCTGTATTTCGAGGCCGCGGTCGCCGGTGCGATCCCGGTGATCCGCCCACTGACGCAATCGCTGGCGGGTGACACGGTGCTGCGGGTCGCCGGCATCGTCAACGGCACCACCAACTACATCCTGTCCGCGATGGACAGCACCGGCGCCGACTACGACACCGCGCTGGCCGAGGCGAGCGCGCTGGGCTACGCCGAGGCCGATCCCACCGCCGACGTCGAGGGCTACGACGCCGCGGCCAAGGCCGCGATCCTGGCGTCGATCGCCTTCCACACCCGGGTGACCGCCGACGACGTCTACCGCGAGGGCATCACCAAGATCACGCCGGCCGACTTCGCCTCGGCACGCGCCCTGGGTTGCACCATCAAGCTGCTGTCCATCTGCGAGCGGATCGCGACCGACGATGGGCAGGAACGGGTTTCGGCCCGCGTCTACCCGGCGCTGGTGCCGCTGTCGCATCCGTTGGCGACGGTCAACGGGGCGTTCAACGCGGTCGTGGTCGAGGCCAAGGCCGCCGGCCGGCTGATGTTCTACGGCCAGGGCGCCGGCGGCGCGCCCACCGCATCCGCGGTCACGGGTGACCTGGTGATGGCCGCCCGCAACCGGGTGCTGGGCAGCCGCGGGCCGAAGGAATCCAAGTACGCCCAGCTTCCCATCGCCCCAATGGGTTTCATCTCCACCCGCTACTACGTCAGCATGAACGTCGCCGACAAGCCCGGTGTGTTGTCGACGGTGGCGGCCGAATTCGCCAAGCGCGAGGTCAGCATCGCCGAGGTCCGCCAGGAGGGCGTGTCCGACGAAGGCGGGCGACGGGTGGGGGCCCGGGTCGTGGTGGTCACCCACAGCGCCACCGACGCCGCGCTGTCCGAAACCGTCGACGCGCTGGCGGATCTGGACGTGGTGCAGGGCGTCACCAGCGTGCTGCGACTCGAAGAGACCGGCCGATGAGCGTCCCGCGCACCGCCGTGCACCAGCCCTGGCCCGGCCTGATCGCCGCATACCGCGACCGGCTGCCGATCGGCGACGACTGGACCCCGGTCACCCTGCTCGAGGGCGGCACCCCGCTGATCGCGGCGACCCGCCTGTCCGAAAAGACCGGCTGCACGGTGCATCTCAAGGTCGAGGGCCTCAACCCGACCGGCTCGTTCAAGGACCGCGGCATGACCATGGCGGTCACCGACGCGCTGGCCCGCGGCCAGCAGGCCGTGTTGTGCGCGTCGACCGGCAACACCTCGGCCTCGGCGGCGGCCTACGCCGCCCGCGCCGGCATCACCTGCGCGGTGCTGATCCCGCAGGGCAAGATCGCGATGGGCAAGCTGGCTCAGGCGGTCATGCACGGTGCCAAGATCATTCAGATCGACGGCAACTTCGACGACTGCCTGGAACTCGCCCGGAAGATGGCCGCCGACTTCCCGACGATCGCGTTGGTCAACTCGGTCAACCCGGTGCGCATCGAGGGTCAGAAGACGGCGGCGTTCGAGATCGTCGACGCGCTGGGCAGCGCGCCCGACGTGCACGCCCTCCCGGTTGGCAACGCGGGCAACATCACCGCGTACTGGAAGGGCTACACCGAATACCACCACGACGGCGTCACCGACAAGCTGCCGCGCATGCTGGGCACCCAGGCGGCCGGCGCCGCGCCGCTGGTGCACGGCGCCCCGGTCAGCCACCCCGAGACGATCGCGACCGCGATACGCATCGGTGCCCCCGCTTCGTGGGCCGCCGCGGTCAACGCGCAGCAGCAGTCCAACGGGCGCTTTCTGGCCGCCACGGACGAGGAGATCCTGGCCGCCTACCACCTGGTCGCCGAGAGCGAGGGCGTCTTCGTCGAGCCCGCGTCGGCGGCCAGCATCGCGGGGCTGCTCAAGGCCGTCGACGACGGCTGGGTGGCGCGCGGGTCGACCGTGGTCTGCACGGTGACCGGCAATGGCCTCAAGGACCCGGATACGGCGCTGCGGGACATGCCGACGGTGTCGCCGCTGCCCGTCGATCCGGTGCTGGTCGTCGAGAAGTTGGGCCTGGCCTGAATATGACGGCCCAGATGCTGCCCGCCGGGCTGGTGGCGAGCGCCGTGGTGTCGGCGTCCAGCGCCAACCTGGGGCCCGGTTTCGACAGCGTCGGGCTGGCATTGAGCCTCATCGACGAGATCGTCGTGGAGACAACGGATTCCGGCCTGGTGGTGCTGGTCGAGGGGGAGGGCGCCGACCAGGTGCCCCTTGGCCCGGAACACCTGGTGGTGCGCGCCGTCGAATGCGGGCTGCGGTCCGCGGGCGTGGGCGCCGCGGGCCTGGTGGTCCGCTGCCGCAACGCCATCCCGCACTCCCGCGGCCTCGGCTCGTCGGCGGCGGCCGTGGTGGGCGGCCTGGCCGCGGCGAACGGTCTTGTGGCACAGACGGATTCGAAACCACTCAGCGATTCGCAGCTGATCCAGCTGTCGTCAGAATTCGAGGGTCACCCCGACAACGCCGCGGCCGCCGTGCTCGGTGGTGCGGTGGTGTCGTGGATCGACGCCTCCGGTGAGCGGCCCCGGTATTCGGCGGTGCCGCTGCGGCTGCACCCGGACATCCGGCTGTATTGCGCGATACCCCAAGAGCGCTCGTTGACCGCCGAGACCCGCGTGCTGTTGCCCGCCCAGGTGAGCCACGAGGACGCCCGGTTCAACGTCAGCCGCGCCGCCCTGCTGGTGGTCGCGCTGACCGAACGCCCGGATCTGCTCATGGCGGCCACCGAGGATGTCCTGCATCAGCCGCAGCGCGCCCCGGCGATGCCGGCGTCCGCGGAATATTTGCGGCTGTTGCGGCGTCATAACGTGGCAGCGACGCTTTCGGGGGCTGGTCCGGCGCTGATTGCCCTGAGCACGGAGCCGGAGTTGCCCACGGAGGTGGTGGAGTACGGGGCCGCCAACGGATTTGCCATGACCGGGATGACCGCCGGCGAAGGAGTTCGCTGGAGCCCGGGCGTCACAGTCCCCGGTTGATCCACGGCGCGGCCGGAGGGTTTGCTTGCTTCCAGGCAGGATGCGGGCTATCCTCGGACCCGTCCAGCAATCGCAGCATCTGCATCTGCATACATACTGCCTTGCCGCTAGGACACACCAATTCTTCTCGTGAACGAGGTTCGCCGCTTACTCCGCCGTTTAAGGCGATCACCGTTGCAGAGTCGATGATTGGGCGCACTCGGCAATTTCGCTGAATGCAACGACCCCCCGGATGACCTGATCAACGGGGGAAGAAAGGAAATCCGTGACCGATACGGACCTGTTCACGGCTGACGCGAGCGCCGACAGCAATGAGGCGCCGAACGCTGTGACCCCAGACACATCCGACGTCAAAACCGATGCACCGGTTGGCTCACTGTCCACCATGGTGCTTCCCGAATTGCGCGCGCTGGCTAACGAGGTCGGCGTCAAGGGGACGTCGGGCATGCGCAAGAACGAACTCATCGCCGCCATCAAGGAAATCAGGGGACAGTCCAACGGGACTTCCGCCCCCGCCGAGGACGGCGGCAAGCCGGAGGCCGCCGCCGGCGCACCGGCCGCCGAGGAGGAGAACCAGAACGGTTCGTCGACCGAGGCGCCCCGCCGTGAGCGGCGCAGCGCCTCCCGCGAGCCGGGATCGGCCCGCGCCGACGAGGCGGACGGCGAGCGCCCACGCAACCGCGAGGGCAACGCCACCGGCGAGGACGACACCCGCCAGGGCGCCAGGAAAGACAACCAGAGCGGCGCGCGCGGCCAGGACGGCGGCGACCAAGGCGGTGATCAGCAAGGCTCGGGCGGTCAGCAGTCTCGCGGCGGTTCGAACCAGAACCAGCAGGACGACGACGGCGAGGGCCGTCAGGGCCGCCGGGGCCGTCGCTTCCGTGACCGCGATCGCAGGCGGCGCGGCGAGCGATCCGGCGAGGGCGGCGACACCGAACTCCGTGAGGACGACGTCGTGCAGCCGGTCGCCGGCATCCTCGACGTTCTCGACAATTACGCGTTCGTCCGCACCTCCGGCTACCTGGCCGGTCCGCACGACGTCTACGTGTCGATGAACATGGTGCGCAAGAACGGTCTGCGCCGCGGTGACGCGGTGACCGGCGCGGTTCGCGTGCCCAAGGAGGGGGAGCAGCCCAACCAGCGGCAGAAGTTCAACCCGCTGGTGCGGCTGGACAGCGTCAACGGTGGCCCGGTCGAGGACGCCAAGAAGCGGCCCGATTTCACCAAGCTGACGCCGCTCTACCCCAACCAGCGGCTGCGCCTGGAAACCACGCCCGACCGGCTGACCACGCGGGTCATCGACCTGATCATGCCGATCGGCAAGGGCCAGCGCGCGCTGATCGTGTCGCCGCCCAAGGCCGGCAAGACGACGATCATGCAGGACATCGCCAACGCGATCACCAAGAACAACCCCGAATGCCACCTCATGGTCGTGCTCGTCGACGAGCGGCCCGAGGAGGTCACCGACATGCAGCGCTCGGTCAAGGGCGAGGTCATCGCCTCCACCTTCGACCGGCCGCCGTCGGACCACACACAAGCCGCCGAGCTGGCGATCGAGCGCGCGAAGCGGCTCGTGGAGCAGGGCAAGGACGTCGTGGTGCTGCTCGACTCGATCACCCGCCTGGGGCGCGCCTACAACAACGCGTCGCCCGCGTCCGGCCGGATCCTGTCCGGTGGTGTTGACTCCACCGCGCTGTACCCGCCGAAGCGTTTCCTGGGTGCCGCGCGAAACATCGAGGAAGGCGGGTCGCTGACGATCATCGCCACCGCGATGGTCGAGACCGGGTCCACCGGTGACACGGTCATCTTCGAGGAGTTCAAGGGCACCGGTAACGCCGAGCTCAAGCTGGACCGCAAGATCGCCGAGCGTCGGGTCTTCCCGGCGGTGGACGTCAACCCGTCCGGTACCCGCAAGGACGAGCTGCTGCTGTCGCCCGACGAGTTCGGCATCGTGCACAAGCTGCGCCGCGTGCTGTCGGGGCTGGACTCCCACCAGGCGATCGACCTGCTGATGTCGCAGCTGCGCAAGACCAAGACCAACTACGAGTTCCTGGTGCAGGTGTCCAAGACCACGCCGGGATCGATGGACAACGACTAGTCGGGTCGGTACCGAGGCAACGGATGCGCCGGGAATGTGGACGGGCACCCCGTTGTTTGGGAGAACAGCGGTTGACCTGGCATAATCGACGCCCGACAAGATCGAAGAGGACAGCATGAAATCTGACATTCATCCCGCTTACGGGGAGACCACCGTGCACTGCGGGTGCGGGAACACCTTTACCACCCGCAGCACCAAGCCCGGCGGCAACATCGTCGTCGAGGTGTGCTCGCAGTGCCACCCGTTCTACACCGGTAAGCAGAAGATCCTCGACAGCGGTGGCCGCGTGGCCCGCTTCGAGAAGCGCTACGGCAAGCGCAAAGGTGCCGACAACACCGACAAGTAGCTGCGTTGCCGACGCCCGAACTGTGCAAGAGCACAGGCCGGGCGTCGGTTTGCGTTTGCGGCATCCAGGCGCGGAACCGGGCAGGAGGTGACACATGACGCAGCCGGTGCAGACGATTGACGTGCTGCTGGCCGAACACGCCGAGCTCGAGCGGCGGCTGGCGGATCCCGACCTGCACAGCAATCCCGGCGAGGCGCGCAAGGCCGGCCGCCGGTTCGCCCGGCTGGCCCCGATCGTCGCCACCTACCGCAAGCTGGAGTCGGCGCGCGACGACCTGGAGACCGCCCGGGAGCTGGCCGTCGACGACGAATCCTTCGCCGACGAGGTGACCGAGCTGCAGGAGCGGGTCGCCGAACTGGACACCCAACTGACCGACATGCTGGCGCCCCGCGACCCGCACGACGCCGACGACATCGTGCTCGAGGTCAAATCCGGTGAGGGCGGCGAGGAATCGGCGTTGTTCGCCGCCGATCTGGCCAGGATGTACATCCGCTACGCCGAGCGGCACGGCTGGAACGTCACCGTGCTGGACGAGACGACGTCCGACCTCGGCGGCTACAAGGACGCGACGCTGAGCATCGCCAGCAAGGGCGACTCCGCCGACGGGGTGTGGTCCCGCATGAAATTCGAGGGCGGCGTGCACCGGGTGCAGCGCGTCCCCGTGACGGAATCCCAAGGGCGCGTTCATACTTCGGCGGCTGGGGTGCTCGTCTATCCCGAACCCGAGGAGGTGGGCGAGGTGCAGATCGACGAATCGGATCTGCGCATCGACGTATACCGCTCCTCGGGCAAGGGCGGGCAAGGCGTGAACACCACCGACTCGGCGGTGCGAATCACGCACCTGCCCACCGGGATCGTGGTCACCTGCCAAAACGAGCGCTCGCAGCTGCAGAACAAGACGCGCGCGCTGCAGGTGCTGGCCGCCCGCCTGCAGGCGATGGCCGAGGAACAGGCGCTGGCCGACGCCTCGGCCGATCGGGCCAGCCAGATCCGGACTGTGGACCGCAGCGAACGCATCCGCACCTACAACTTCCCCGAGAACCGGATCACCGACCACCGGATCGGTTACAAGGCGCACAATCTCGACCAGGTGCTCGACGGCGACCTCGACGCGATGTTCGACGCGTTGGGCGCCGCGGACAAACAATCCCGGCTGCAACAGGCATGACCCCCCTGCGGCGCGCGATCGACTCCGCTGCGGCGACGCTCGCCGAGGCCGGGATCGACTCCGCGCGTTGGGATGCCGAGGAACTGGCGGCCCACCTGGCCGGCACCGAGCGCGGCCGGCTGGCCCTGCTCGAGTCGCCCGGCGACGACTTTCTCGACCGTTACCGCGACGTCGTCGCCGCGCGGTCCCGACGGGTGCCGTTGCAGCACCTCACCGGCGGCGCCGCGTTCGGACCGTTGACGCTGCACGTCGGCCCCGGCGTCTTCATCCCGCGCCCGGAAACGGAAGCCCTGTTCGCGTGGGTCACCGAACAACGCCTGCCCGCGCGGCCCGTGATCGTCGACCTGTGCACCGGTTCCGGGGCGTTGGCGGTGGCGTTGGCGCATCACCGCCCGGCCGCCCGCGTCATCGGCGTCGACGACTCCGAGGCGGCCCTGCGCTACGCGCGGCGCAACACGGCGGGCACCGCGGTCGAACTCGTCCACGCCGACGTCACCGCGCCCGGCCTGCTGCCCGAACTGGACGGCGGTGTCGACCTGGTGGTGGCCAACCCGCCCTATGTGCCCGACCCCACCGCCGTGGAACCCGAAGTCGCCCAACATGATCCGCGCCACGCGGTGTTCGGCGGTCCCGACGGGATGGCGGTGATCGGCCCCATCGTCGGCGTGGCCGGCCGCTGGCTGCGCCCGGGTGGCATCTTCGCCATCGAGCACGACGACACCACGTCCGCGCGGACCGTCGAAATGGTCGCCGGCACGGGGCTTTTCGAAGACGTCCGCGCGCACAAAGACCTGGCCGGCCGGCCGCGATTCGTGACGGCTCGAAGGGGTGGGGCCGATGACTGAAATCTTCGACTGCGCCGACCCCGACCAGCGGTCGCGCGGAATCGCCTCGGCGGCAGGGGCGCTCAAGGGCGGCCGGTTGGTCGTCATGCCGACCGACACCGTCTACGGCATCGGGGCCGACGCCTTCAACAGCGCCGCGGTCGGCGCCCTGCTATCGGCGAAGGGCCGGGGCCGGGACATGCCCGTCGGCGTGCTGGTCGGCTCCTGGCACACCATCGAGGGCCTCGTCTACACCATGCCGGGCGGGGCCCGCGACCTGATCCGCGCCTTCTGGCCGGGCGCGCTGAGCCTGGTGGTGACGCAGGCGCCGTCGCTGCAGTGGGACCTCGGTGACGCCCGCGGCACCGTGATGCTGCGGATGCCGCTGCACCCGGTGGCCATCGAGCTGCTGCGCGAGGTGGGGCCCATGGCGGTGTCGAGCGCGAACGTCTCCGGCCGCCCGCCCGCGGTCGATGCCGCGCAGGCCCGTGACCAACTCGGCGATCTCGTCGACGTCTATCTCGACGCGGGCACGGCCGAGCAGCAGGCCGCCTCCACCATCGTCGACCTGACCGGCCCCGCCCCGCGCATCCTGCGGCCCGGCCCGGTGAGCGCCGAACGCATCGCGGAAGTTCTCGGCGTGGACGCCGAAAGCCTGACCGCCCAACCCTGACCGGAGCGGTGGTTGCCAGGTTGGTGCAGTACGGTCTCGACGTGTCCAGCGACGCGATCGGCGGTCCAGCCAACCTGGCCAGCGGTTTGCTCGCCCTGGTCGATCGCGGCGCCGGCGTCCCGCTGCGCGAGCTGGCGCTGGTGGGACTGACCGCGGCGATCATCACCTACTTCGCGACCGGACCGGTGCGGGTGCTCGCCACCCGGCTGGGCGCGGTCGCCTACCCCCGGGAACGCGACGTCCACGTGACACCGACCCCGCGGATGGGCGGGCTGGCGATGTTTCTCGGCGTCGTCTCGGCCGTCTTCCTGGCGTCCCAGCTTCCCGCCCTCACGCGCGGGTTCGTCTACTCGACCGGCATGCCCGCGGTGCTGGTGGCCGGCGCGGTGATCATGGGCATCGGCCTCATCGACGACCGCTGGGGACTGGACGCCCTGACGAAGTTCATCGCGTTGACGATGGACACCGTGAGCGCGAGCGTGAGCAGGATCGAGGAAGCCTGGTCCAGCACGATGGTGCCGACGCCACCGATCGGGATGTAGAGGACGCTCCACGCGACGCCCATGGTGACCAGCACGCTGGCCGCGGTGATCTGGCCGGCGAACTTCGTCAGGGCGTCCAGTCCCCAGCGGTCGTCGATGAGGCCGATGCCCATGATCACCGCGCCGGCCACCAGCA